>JBPOJO010000224.1:0-16755 GCA_052033485.1 Bacteroidota bacterium
TGTTTTTCATTGGCAAACCTGTTAATTCCCTTCTTTAATTGATGTTAATTTTCCATTTAACCCACCATCATTATATTCATCAGTTTCAAAAACGTATGTTTTTACATTAAATCGATAAAACCTAACCGGCATTTCACTTGTAAGTTCAAACTCTTTATCATAATTATCTTTTGCCCTTAAAAAAATGCCATATTCGTCAACCCCTAAGCCGTCAACGACTACCCAATGGTCGGTTGTATTGTCAGAGTTGTCGTATCCTACTTTAAGGTCAACTCCGGTCATGACTAACTTTCCTTTTTTTAATTCCTCCTGAATATACTTTAAACCATTAATAATCTCATCAATTGTTACTTTGTGTTTCTCATTATAGAGTTTGTGTTTATAATAACCGACTTTTTGCCCATTTTTTTTCATTTGAGCTGATGAGGCTTGAAAGCAGCTTAAATCTACCCAAGTCTTCGAAATGTTTCCGTCCTCATCTGTTTCTTCTACAAACTTACGATGTTTATGTCTGTATTTTTCCCCAACATTATTCACAGGGTCAATAAAAACACTAATATCGTCCCATTTTTTAAAAACACTTTCAAAAGCGGTAATTTCTTTCTCTACTTTTATGCCGGCAAAAGAATTTATATACTCGGAGTTTAAAGCTGCTGTCACTTTTTCAACTTCTTCTGAATTAACTACAAAAATTCTACCGTCTTTACCCCATTTCCCAAAAAATTTACCATCAGAAGAGTAAAAATACTCTAACCCGTCCAAATCCACCCCCGAAATCGGACAATTACTCGCAAACTGAAAAGTAGTCAATTCCGGATACTTCGCCGTCAGCTGGTCAACGGACGTAAACCTGCGTTGTTTTTTATCATAGTTACGGAAACCGTAGTCGCAGTCAATTGGCAATTCTGCAATTATTAATGTGCAGTTATAATTGCCGATTGCACATTGATAATTGCACATTGAAAAAATTGTGCCGGATTGGTATTTATTGGCTGTACTATTTCTGCGCATATTTTTTTCTTTGGGCAAAGATACGCTTTTTTTTGGAAAAAGGTTTTAGAAATAGGCAAAAAACTATGGGGGTGTCCGAAAAGTCAATTCAGGAAAATCAAAGCCAAATAAAATTTCGTTATTCCCGTTTTGAGCATTTCATTAGAGAAAAAATGACGGTTTTGAGGCAATTTCTATCAAAAAAAATTATCTTTGAGGCTAAAAAGGCAACTGACAAAATTATATTTGGTTTGCAAAATTTATAACGTACTTTTCGGACAGGCTCTATTTTGTTTGCTTCTATCATAGCTGCTTGCGTTTATTTTTGTTTTTTGGAGTACTAAACGCAAAAAAACATTCAATTGCATGTCATTTTGACAGAATAAAAACTGCCCTTTTTTTCCAAAAAAAGTACTTGCGCAATCGTTCGTAAAAAAACATTTTTGAAAATTTTGGTATATTGCCGCTGATTTTACATTTCTTTCTCAACTGTATTTTTTACGAAAGAAACTAAAAATGGTAAAGAATTAGGCAAAAAAACATCATTTTCAAGCATGCGAATTACAAAAATTGAACTCAAAAATCTTCACTCATTAAAAGGTGAATTTCAGATAGATTTTGAAAAAAATTTCAAAAAAAGCGGCATTTTTGCCATCACAGGCGAAACAGGAGCAGGAAAAACTACTATTTTAGATGCCATCACACTTGCACTTTTTAAACGCATTCCGCGACACGACAACAATAAATCATTGAGCGATTTAGTCGTTACGAAAGGCGAAAAAGAAGCATTTTCTCGCGTTTTTTTTTCGGTTCGAGAGCGGCAATTTTTGGCTGAATGGCGTGTTAAAAAAAAGAGAAACAACGATTTTGACCACGATGAACATTTTTTGTATGAATTTAATAACGAAAATTATGAAAACATTTCGCAAAAAAAGAAAGAAACCGAAGCACTGATACAGGAATTGACCGGTTTGGATTTTCCTCGTTTTAAAAAAGCGGTTTTGCTCTCACAGGGCGAATTTGCCGAGTTTTTGCACACCAATACCAAAGAAAAAGCGGCTATTTTGGAGCAAATTTCCGGCAGTTTTATTTATTCGGAAATTTCGAAATTGATATATGATAAAAATGATAAGTTCGTTGCAGAGAAAAAGAACGCGGAAGCAAGAAAAAAACAATATATAGGGCAACTCCTGTCTGATGAGGATTTATTGCTCAAAAAAAATGAACTGACAATTCTTGAAAATGATTTGCAAGAAGCTGCCATAAAAGCGGAAAAATTAAGAGCCGAAAGCAATATTTTAGCAGAAATTTTTTCGCTTGAAGCAAAATGTCGTGAAATCGCGGCGGAATCAGCGCGTCTTCGGGAGCAAAAAAAAACTTTGTTGCCCGATTTATTGCGCTTAGAAAAGCACATTAAATTAAACCCTTTTTTGACGGATTTGCTTCGTTTGAAGAGTTTTTCGGAAATGTCGGAGAAAAAAAAGGCAGATTTAAAACTTGTCGAAATAACAAGTTCGGAAACAAAACAGCGTTTGAAAAATTTTGAAAACATTGTGTATCAGGCAGAAAAAATAGAATCTTCCTGCAAAACTTCTCTTCTCAATTCCGAAAAAATTTACCACGAAAACATTATTCCTCTGCGCGAAAAACGAGCGGCTTTGCTGCCGTTTGAAAAAAACTTACTTGCAGAAATGGAAGAAAAGCAGGAAATCAGTCGCGAAAATGCCCAAAAAATTGAAAATTTAAAGACTTCACTCCTAAAAGTTGACAAGGAAATCCTTCATTTTGAAAAACAAATTTCTGAAAGCCTTGTTTTTGAAAATTTTAACACAGAAATCCTTGCCGGAAAGCTGCGGGAAATGTTCCTTTTAGCGGAAAAAGTTAAAAATAATAACCGCGAAATTGACAAACAAAAGCAGGAAATAGAGGAGCTCAACCTCAAAATTGCCGAGACGAACAAGCAGAAAATCGCCCTTTCTGAGAAGATTTCGGAAGAGCAAAACAAAACGGAAGTTTTACTCCGAAAATCAACCGAATTGCTTGCAGGAGAATCGCAGGAGTTTTGGGAAAATGAAAAAAAACTGTCCGAAAACCGAATTTTTAACCTCAAAAATGCCGTTTCATTAGCACAAAAAAAGACAGATTTGCAGCTCAACGCGGATAAAAATGCAAGCGAATTGAGGGAGGTAAATTTAAAATTAACCGAGTGTTTGTCGCAACAAATTACTGATAATCAAGCACTTGAAAATTTACAAAGAAAGTATGATTTGAGCAAAAAAGAATTGCTTTTTGCCCATTCTCTCAAAAGTTTTACCGCGCACCGCGCCTCCCTCAGCGAGGGCGAACCCTGTCCGCTTTGCGGTTCGGCGCATCACCCTTTTGCGGAAGATTTGCCCGATTTTATGACCGAAGATGAAGCCGCGAAAAATGAAAAAGAAGCAGAAAAATTGCTGAAAAAAATCATTGAAAAAATAGCTTCCTCGGAAAATACAATTGCCGTCGCAAAAAATGAAATTAAAAATTTGACCAATAAGGAGGCGGAAACAACAGAATATTTGGCAAAAATTCAGCAGGAATTTGACGAAACTTTGAATTTGTTGGCTCTCGGCGAAATTTCGGGAAAAAACAGTTTTGAAGAGTTACTTGCACAAAAGCAAAAGTATTTTGCAGAAATCAAAGAAAAGCTTGAAAAATGGCAGAATACTCAAAAAATGCTCGCCGAAAGTGAGAAAATTTTGAATGAAAAGAAAATCATTGAACCAAAACTTGCCGCCGAACTGAGCATTTTGCAGGAGAAAATAACACAAGTTAAACAAAAAAACAAGGAATTTTCGCTCGAAAATGAGGCATTTAAGCAATCCGGCGCGGCTTTGAAAGAGGAATGTAAACTTCTGACGGAGAAAATTCAAAAAAAATTGCCCGCCCAAGCCGAGCAAATCAATGATTTGTTAAATGACATCAACCGACATAAAATTGACCTGATTGACCTTAAAAATAAATTGACCGAATTTCGACAAGAAAAAATCAGCTTTGAAGAAAATTTGACGCAAACTTTGCATTATCACGATAAAATTTTGTCGGAAAAGGCTTTACGCGAAGAAAAATTAGCCGAAACAAAGCGCGAAATTGCGATTTTTGATGTTGAATTGTCCAAGTTTTTTGACGCTCAACCGCCCGATATTTATCTGCAAAAACTCAAAGACGACTGTTTCGACGCGCAAAATAATCTTGATGAACTCAAAAAACAACAGAACGCCTTGCAAAATGAGTTGAATATTGCCGAAAACAGGCAGAAAGACCTTTTGAAAGAATTTCGCGAAATTGAAGAAAACGCTGCGAATCTACGCCGGGAATTGTTAAAAAAATTACCCGAGCAGGGCTTTGAAAACATTGAGGCGGCACAAAATTCTGTTCTTGCGCCCGAAGAAGTCGAAAAAATTGAGCTGATGAAGCGAGAAAATGACAAACAAATTTTAACCGCTGAACGCGACGAAAAAAATGTGCAACAACAACTTGCGGAAAAAAAGCAAAAAACCGATGAAAACCGCTCACAAGAAGATATTCAAAATTTAATTTTAAAAAACGAGTTTTTTACCAAAGAAAAAAACAAAGAACGCGATAATTTGAATTATATTCTCAATAAACACCGCGACAGTGCCGAAGAAATTAAACAAATTGAACGTGAATATAAGCAGATTTTTGAAAAAGCCGAAACGTGGGCTACGCTTGCCCGAATCGCGGGGCAAAAAGACGGCAACAGTGAATTTCGTCAATTTGCACAAAAATTAACCTTAGAAAAGTTAATTCAATATGCCAATAAGCACCTTTTTTCGCTCAACAAACGGTATGAAATTTTGCAAAAAGAAGACGAAGACCTCGGTTTGTTCATCATTGACCGCTATCAAAACGACCTTGTTCGCCCCGTAAAGACACTTTCGGGCGGCGAAACTTTTTTGCTCAGCCTTGCGCTTGCCTTAGGGCTTTCGGATTTGGCACGCGGAAAAAATGTTAAAACCGAATCGCTTTTTATTGACGAAGGTTTCGGAACACTCGATGCAAATTCTTTGGAAGATGCCATCATCGCGATTGAAAATTTGCGCGGCGGCAACAAACTCATCGGCGTAATTTCGCACGTAGATTTGCTCAAACAGCGCATTGCGGCACAAATTGAAGTTGTCAAAAAACACGGCGGCGCAAGCGAAATTCGCATTAAACCGGCATAAACGAAAAAATACCTCAAAATCAACGATTGAGAGGTATTTATCGGATTAACACTTATTACTCTGTCTTCACCCCCTTGCACAAAAAAGCCGTGCAGGGGCAATCAACAGAACAAAATTCACTTTTTAATGTCAATTCATTGTCATCAAAAAATGAATTTTAACTTTCTCATATTGCAAAATGATGAACGACCTGCGAAAACCCGCTGTTCGGCAAAATCCGCATCATTTAAAAGATTCGGAAATCCAAGTAAATGCTGAATCGTAATCGTCAAAATAGCGATTTTGAAACAATTCGCTTTCTGTATCCTCAAAAGTTTCCTCAACAGCAAGGCGAATTTTTTCATTTTTCGTTTCGATGTGCGCATATTTCAAAACGAAATCGCCGATTTTTTCAAGCATATCATGTAGATTATTTCGCTTGCTTTTTTTGAAAAAGAATATTGAAAAGCGCGCGCATCGCCGATAACATAGCGTGAACGCTCGCGAAGAATGTTGTTCAGAATTTGCCTGCAATTTTCAAGAAAGGTATTTTCGTTGAGATGAACCGTTGCGGGCTTCCACGTATAGACCGTTATTTTTTCTTCAGCGTCGAATTGTACGGTCAAAAATTCATTATCAAAAACTGTTTCCATTGCGGTTGTGTAATTTATCAAAATTTGAATGCCAAAACGGAGATGTCGTCTCTTTGTTCTTCCTCTCCTTTGTGTTTTTCGAGCATATTCTCAAAAAGTGATTTTTGCTCAGAAAGTGTCATTTTTGCCGTTTCGGGCAATATTTCCAAGAGTTTTTTGGTGCCGAATTTTTCTTTATTTTCACTGCTTTGGTCGACAAAACCGTCCGTCATAAGGTAGGTAATGTCGCCGTTTTTCAATTCCGTTTCTTGTACGGTAAATTCTCTGTTGCGCCTGCGGTCGCCGCCGATACTTCTCAAATCTCCTTTCAAAATTTCCACTTCCTGCGCACCTTTTCGGACGATAAAAAGCGGTCTTTTGGCACCGGTAAAGCACACACGAACATTTTCACCGCTTTTCATAAACTTACAAATCGCCAAATCCATGCCGTCTTTATTCGCTTTTTGCTCTTGTTTCAAAGATTTTCTAATTCCCGCATCAAGCCTTTCCAAAATTTCTGCGGTATCGGTGATGCCGTCTTGATTCACAATTTGATTGAGTAAAGTATTGGCTATCAAGGACATAAACGCCCCCGAAACGCCGTGCCCCGTACAATCTACGCAAGCCACCAAAACATCTTTGCTGCGATTAGTGTCCGAAACCCAATAAAAATCACCCGAAACAATATCCTTTGGTTTAAAAACAACAAAATAATTTTCAGAAACCGCCCTCAAACGCTCGTCATCGGGCAAAACGGCTTGTTGAATCGTTTGTGCATAGCGGATACTGTCGGTAATCTTAACATTTTTTAAAACAACTAATTGATTTAATTCTGTCAGGCTTTGCGCTTGTTTGGCAATTTCCGATTTTTGTTTTTTAACTTTTTGCAAAATGGAGTAAAAAGCAAAACTTGCAAAAGCCAAAACCGCTGCGATAGACGAAATAATAATAATATTTCTCCGTGCTTCGATTCGCTCTCTTTCTTTTTCGATTTCAATGACTTTAATGCGCTCCTGCGCGGCAAGAGAGACGGAATCTTTCTGTTCGAGCGTGTTTCTGAGCATATCAATTAGGGCGGTTGTCTTTTTCTGCGCTTCTTCAAAAGCTTTGTTATTTTGATTCACCTGCCCTTCTAAACGCAACAAAGTGCCCCTTAATTGTTTTCTTTCGTCGCCGGAAAGGTTCGGATTACTTTTTAATGTTTCGTTAATTTCACTTATTTTTGCATAAATAACGGCATTTTGCGCTACCGCTTCTTGTTTTTGATATTCTAATTTTGCAATCACTTCGTTAAAATTTCCCTCAATAAGTTCTTTGGTTTGAGTATTCACCGCAAGGTTAAGGATAAAAAAATCACTGCCTGTCGAATCAATTTTAACAATATTATATTTTGCCGAAACAACTTTTGAAAGTGCACCGCGCGGCACTTTAACTTTTCCTTCTCTGTTGGTTTTCACTTTTATCCTGTCAAGCATAAATTCGGCATCTTGCAAGGGCTTCTCATTTTCTAAAAACTGCAAAGTAACAATAGCGGAGAGTGCTTTTTCGTCAATTTTACCCTCATTATCAGGAGCCGCACCGCTGTTTTTTTTATGAAAAGTGAGCGAAAATCGGTTATCCGCAGAAATTTTAAAACTAATTTTTTGATTCCCCGATTTAATTTCTTTGATGTCAGCGAGCAATAAATCACCCGGTATTGAGAGGTTAAAATTACCGCTGTTGTCGGTTTTTGTCGAAAAATTGATGTCGGCAAAATAAAAAATCAAATCTTTAACCTGCACGGCTTTTCCGTCCGAAAATTCAGCCCGCCCCGAATATGTTTTTTCCTTTGCGGAAATGACGACGGAAAGCCCTTTTTCTTCCGAAAAGTCCCATTTTTTTACTTCATATCCTGCTTTTTGAATTTCAACAAGTTTCGGTTTCGCGCTTTTGATTTCCAAATCAAATTTACCGTCCTTATTCGAGCTTGTAAAAGGGGATTTATTAACAGAAATTTTGACTCGCGATTGCGGCTGCGAACGTTCGTTCACAACAATGCCTGTTATCACGTTTTGCGCAAAAACAATGTTCGGAAGAAAGCACAAGAAAGATAAAACAACGAGAACGCCTTTTAGCATCTTAGGTCTATTTTTTGGCAATTTACAAAAATAAAGCAAAATATTTTCAAAAAGAGCATTTTTTTTTTCGGAAAAATGTAATCGGAGATTTTAAAAGTGTTTTTTACGCACGCAGAACTAAATACTTGCGCAAATTTATTCCCATTCGACTAAGAAAATCGTACTTTTTTTGTTGCACAATTTTCTAAAATCGTGCAAACGAATCGGAATTTTGCCCATTATTTCAAATTCGCCGTTGTTTCGCCGTTATTTGTGTCCTCGTCGCCGTTGTTTGTGTCCTCGTTGCCGTTGTTTGTGTCCTCTTCGCCGTTGTTTGTGTCCTCACAAACGACTTCGTTCAATTAGCAAAGCAAGTCGCTTGAGAGGACACAAGCAAGGGCGAAAAAGCCTTGATTATCAGTCGTTTATGAAGACACAGCTAAGATTCTTTTCGTACACAAAAAGACATTTTTTATTCCCACAATTTATAAAACTCTAATTCAACTCTTTTTCGGAAAAAAATTTGCGTTGTCGCGGCAAAAGATTCCGTCAAATCGGAAACGATAAAACGGTCTTGCAGTCTTTCGGCTGAAGTGTTTTCGAGGTGATTTTTTTTCAAAAAATGCAAAACAAATTCCGCAGTTATCCAAGAACCGTCAATTACATCAACTTTTTGACCGTAAAAATTTTCTATCTGCTTTTTAATCAGCGGATAATGCGTGCAACCGAGTATCAGCGCGTCAATATCGGCGAGTTGCGGGTTTGATAAATATTCCTCCGTGAGCGCGAAACTGATTTTATTATCGTAAAAACCTTCTTCAATCGCGCTTGCAAGAAGCGGCGTTGAGAGCGATTTAAGGAGAATTTCGGGATTTTTATCTTTCAATTTTTTTTCATACACACGCGAATTGACCGTTTGCCGCGTACCGATTAAACCGACGGTTTTGTGTCCGTAATGCTGCGCAACAAAATCCGCAACAGGGTCAATCACGTTTATCACGTGCGCATACGAGCCTGCATACGCGCAAGCCAAGTCATACGCCGCCGCCGAAGCCGAATTGCAGGCGATAACAATCATTTTCGCACCGTTTTTGAGCAGCAAATCTATAGATTTGACCGTGTAAGATTGCAAAGCGGCAGCAGACTTTTCACCATAAGGGAGATGCGCCGTGTCGCCGAAATAGACAATTTGTTCGTTCGGCATCAATTCTTTAAGCGCGTAAGCAACTGTCAAACCGCCGATTCCGCTGTCAAAAACACCAATCGGAGCATTTACATTCATATTTTTTCTTTTTTCGACGCAAAGATGATTTTTTTTTGTCGAATGAAAAAATGCCGGGTGATTTTAAAATTAAAAAAATCGGTAACTGTTTTGCCGGCTTGCCAAAATTGTACCGCGAGCTTTAGCTTGCGAGCTTACATTCGCTGTTTTGCCGGCTTGTCAAAAATTGTACCGCGAGCTTTAGCTTGCGAGCTTATATTCGCTGTTTTGCCGGCTTGCCAAAATTGTACCGCGAGCTTTAGCTTGCGAGCTTACATTTGCTTGTTTTCATGGCTTGTTCCATAAATCCGCAAGCTAAAGCGCGCGGTACACTCCGGCTAAACAGCTACAAAAATCGAAAATTTTGCAAAAAAATTGTATCGCCGGATTCTCCTTGTGAGTTTTACGGCGAAAACGAGCGCAAGATGTGCCGGCGAAACACGAGCGTAGCTTCTTGTATACGCAACAAAAAAAGTAGCGATTTTGCCGGCAAACAAAAAAATTATCTACATCGCATTTCCTTCCTCATATCGGTCATAAGCAGCAATTATGCTCCTGACAAGTTTATGCCGAACGACATCTTGACCGTCGAGAAAAATAAAGGAAACGCCCTCAACACCTTTTAAAACTTTCACGGCATTGACAAGCCCCGATTCAATTTTGCGCGGCAAGTCAATTTGAGAAATATCACCGGTGATAATCATTTTTGAGTTTTGCCCGAGTCGCGTGAGAAACATTTTGATTTGCATAACGGTCGTATTTTGCGCCTCGTCGAGCAAAATAAAAGCATCGCTGAGCGTTCGTCCGCGCATGAAAGCAATCGGCGCAATTTCAATGATATTTTTTTCTTGATAATATTTCAATTTTTCGCTCGGAATCATGTCTTCGAGTGCATCGTAAACAGGGCGCAAATAAGGGTCAATTTTTTCGCGCATATCGCCGGGTAGGAAGCCCAAGTTTTCACCGGCTTCAACGGCAGGGCGCGTGATAACAATTTTCTTTACTTGCTTATTTTTCAATGCTTTAACCGCGATTGCAACAGCCGTGTAAGTTTTTCCGGTGCCGGCAGGTCCGACGGCAAAAACAATATCGTTCAGCGCGGAGGCTTCAACGAGCAATTTTTGATTAGCCGTTCGCGGTTTTATCGGGTTGCCGCCCACACCGTAAATGAGCGTTTCATCTTGTTTTTTACTTTTAACGGTGCTGAAATCTTGGTCAATATAATCACGCACATCTTCCAAAGATACTTTTCCGAAATTGCGATAATGCTCCATCAAGAGGTTAAAAACTTCATTGATTTTGATAATATCGGGCGTACTTCCCATGATTCGCAACTCACTTCCGCGCGCAACAATGCGACATTCGGGAAAAGATGCGGCAATTTCTTTGATATTTCGGTTTTCGCTTCCCAAAAAATCTATCAAGGAAACATTTTCAAGTTGAATAATTTTTTCGACCAAGCAAAGTAAATTTTAGCGTGAATAGATGCCCTAAAATAAATAAAACGAATGAAGAAATCCAAAAAAAAGTGCAAATTTCTTTTTAGGCTATTTTTTGCTTTTCTTGTTCATTAAAAATTAATGTAGTTATTTAGCCGGCTTGTCAAAAATTGTACCGCGAGCTTTAGCTTGCGACCTTACATTCGCATGGTGTCATGGCTTGTTCCATAAATCAGCAAGCTAAAGCTCGCGTTACTATCAGGCTAAACAGTTACAAATTAATTTTGAGGCATTAAGGGCTGAGCGCAAACCACTCCTGAGTGCAAACTTTCAGCCGCGAATCAAAAAAACAATCCCTAAAACCCTGTCATAAATATTGGCGTGAAAAGCTTGTTTCATCGCATATCTTTTTTCTTTTGTCGCTTCAAGTCCGTGTACAATCGCTTTTCTGCCAAATTTTCTTTGAATTTCGTCAATCGAAGTCATTAATTTTTGATGCTTTTCTTTGTCAATCGGCTGAAAAATATTTTCTTGAATGGCATTTTCAGGCACGAGTTCGGTCGCGACAATGCCGATTTTTGAATATCTGAACCCTGTTTTATAGATTTTTTGCAAAATCATTCTTGCGTGTTTGATGATTTCTACGGAACTGTTTGTCGGAGAGGGCAAGCCAATGGAAAGATAAGGACGATAAGGATTTTCGGAAAAACGATTGGCAATTAAATAAACAGAAATTACGTTGGCAGCCAAACCGTAAGACCGCATTCTTTGCGCGCAAATTCCTGCGTAATGCGCCATGGCAGCTTCGAGAGAGGCTAAATCTTCAATTTTTTCGCCAAAACTACGGGTTGTTTGCATACTTTTGCGCCCGATTTCAATCTCATCAAACAAACCGTAAGCCGACACGCCGTTCAATTCTCGCAACATTCGCGCACCGTGAATATTCATCGTGCGCCGCAACGCCGTTTCGCTCAGCCTGCGCAAATCAGCGGCATGATGAACGCCCATGGCACGGAATTTCGGAGCGTAACTTCTGCCGATGCCCCAAACATCTTCAATCGGTACTTGTGCTAAAATTTCATCTTTATCCGGGTACTCTTGCAAATTAAAAACACTTTTTTTCAGCACTTTTTTGGCAAAATAATTGGCAATTTTGCTCAATGTTTTTGTCGGAGCGATGCCGATGCTTATGGGAATCCCCGTCCATTGCAAGACTCTTTTGCATATCGCATGGGATTTTTCTTCAATATTTTTTTCATCTGAAAAATCCATAAAAGCCTCATCAATCGAGTATATACAAATATCTTCGACCATTGAGGCGAGTGTCCCCATGACACGTCCCGACATATCGCCGTAAACTTTATAGTTTGAGGAAAAATAGTGAATATTGTGCTTTTCGACGAGTTCTTTGCATTGAAAAAACGGAACGCCCATTTTTACACCTAATGCCTTAGCTTCGTTTGAACGCGCGACAACACAGCCGTCATTATTGCTCAAAACAATAATCGGCTGATTTTCTAATTTTGGGTTAAAAACACGTTCGCAGCTTGCATAAAAATTATTACAATCTGCCAAAGCAAAAATTTTAGCCATGATAAATTTTTAGTGCAAAACTTTGTGAATGACAAAAGTAACCACGCCCCAAATGCGAAAATCGGTAAATTCGGTAATTTCAATTTCGGTGTATTGTTCATTTTCGGGAACGAGAAAAAGTTGTTGATTGCGCTTTTTAACACGTTTTACCGTAAATTCACCGTTAACAACTCCGATAATAATGTGATTGTCGGCAGGTTCGATTGAGCGGTCAATCACCAAAATATCGCCGTCAAAAATACCGATATTTTTCATGCTGTCGCCCTCTGTTTTTGCCAAAAAAGTAGAGAGCGGATTTTTCACTAAAAAGGCATTCAGCCCCAAAACGTCCTCTTTGTGGTCGTCCGCCGGACTTGGAAAACCCGCAGGAATACGCGAGGAGAAAATCGGCAATGCAAAATCTTTGTCATTGACATCTAAAGAGTATATTTTAAGCATAATTTTGCCCTTATTTTTGACGCAAGTTAGTACATTTTGCAAAATATAAACAATGAGACAGAAAAAAGTTTTGTCAATGTTGATGCAAAAGGGCTTAGCTTTAATACACCTTTAACAAACATTAATTTTTGTATATCCGTAAAAATTTGTTTTTAAATTGTCGTCTTCTTTAACGCAAAAAAGCGAATTTTTTTACACATAAATCATTATTAAACAGCAATATACGTAGCTTTTTATCGTAGTAATTGTGTTAATTTTAGTCTTATTTCCTGAAGATTGTCGGTAGTTCTGATATAATTGCTATTTTTGCGCATTATTTCACTAACACTTCAAAAAAATGCAAAAAGTACGTTTTTTTCTTCTCCTTGCGATTTGGGCAACAGTTGTGTTTTCATCGTGTAAAAAGAATACGGAGGAAAGCACAGTCCCGACTTGTTTGCTTAAAACAATGCAAACTCCTTACGACAAAGTGGATTATGTTTACAATTCACAAGGAGAGCGCGTTCAACACACATACTTTCAGGGCGCGAATAAGGGAATGGAACATTTTTACACTTATAACGCCTCAGGTAAGCTTGAAACAGAGTTTATCAAAGTTTACAATTACACAACGGGTGCTCTCAAAAGCGAAATTTTGATAACTTTTGAATATGCCGGAAGCAATTTAGTCAAACTTACGCGCAAGACGACGAGTATTGCAAGCGGTGCGGTGCAAGAGTACTCCTTTGAATATTTGTATAACAGTAGCGGTCACAAGATAAAAGAAACGCTTTTTGTTAAGCAAGGCGGTTCGTGGGTGTTGAATAGAGTTTCAAACTTCACCTATACCTATAACTCTTCGGGTAAAATACTGACTGAAACCGGCGAAGATTATTCTCAAATCAACACTTATAATTCCGAAAATAAATTAACCAATCGGGAACGTCTTTTCAGAAGTTTTGACAATGACAGGCAGGATATGCAAGATTTTAAAACCTTGGAAACATTTGATGAAAAGGAACAAGTATTGCTTTATAAACTGTATTGGAAGAAAGACGGCGTTTTTGTCATGACTGAAGAGCGTGAAAATATTTACACGTACTCGGGCGACCTTTTGTCAATACTTTTTAGAAAGTTTAAATTTTACAGAGACCGTGATTTCATAAGTACAACCCCGTTAAATACCATTGAATACCCGACTGATTACATCTATGAATGTGAATAAGTTTTTTGCAAATTTATTTGTGGACAAATGAATTCAGTTGCATTTATTTGTGTCATAACAAAAATCCTTAAAGCACTGCATATCAGCCGTTTGCAAATAAAAAAACAACGACAGGGTCATAATTAGAACTAACATTTCTTTCGAAATGTTAGTTCTTAACGAATTATGTTCATTAAGATGAGGACTATGATTCTTAATAAAAAAAGTTAAAAAACTGTGTAGCAGTTGTTTGCGAAAACATAAACAACAGCAGTGTGCCTGTCTTACAAACACAAATAATTTTGAACAAATACATATTCAACAAAAAACTTCATTTTATTTATCTTGTGTAAGCCCGATAAGAAATTTGATTTCCGATTTGAGGAAAATAAAAACTCGCCTTAAAAACCTTTGAGCGCGTGATATTGCGGCATTTTTAAAAAAAGGCAGTCATTCTCTAAGAAATTTTTGTTGAATTTATTCTAATGATTAACTTTGCGCCGAAGAGCAAATTTTTATGCGCATGAAATTACAAGGAAATTTTTTTCGATGCCTTTTGTTGTTGTTTTTTTTGACAACAACTTTTTCGACTGTTTGCGCGCAAGGTGTGAACAAGGTCATCAACAAGCCGATTTATGCTAAAACGAACGCAGATTATCTTTTTTTGGGGTATATTATGCTCAAAACAGATGAAACCGTCATTGAATTTGAGCTGAGTACCTTTGAAGGAGCAGAATTTTTGCTTGATGCCCCCGGCAACGAGCAGGCTTTTGTTTTACAAGCCGAAGGTCGCACCTACACGCTCAAAGAGGTGAAAGGAATTGCGACAGGAAAACATGCTTTTTCGAAAACCGAAGTCTTAAATTTTCAAATGATTTTTGAGCCGCTGCCGGTTTTTGCCGAAACTTTTTCCCTTTACACGGGCAAACCGGGCGGAGACGGACTTTTCTTTGAAAATGTCGTGCTCACCGAGTTAGCCGAAGCGCAATCGAAAGCCGACGGCGGTTATGACCGTTTTCAATTCATTTTGGGTTCATATTACGAACGTCTTTATGAATATGACCTCGCGCACAAGTACTTCAATATGTACATTGAAAACATCAAAAAAATGAGCGGCGAAAATTCGAGCGAATATTTCAAAGGCTTGAATATGCTGATTCGTTTGCATACGAATTTGGGAAATTATGAAGAAGCCGAGCGTTTAGCTTTGCTTGCACTCAAAAACCCCTCAAATCCCGATGTTGCGGACATTATGTACAGTTTGGCGGACAATTATCAAATTTTGGGTAAACATAAATCGGCTGTCGAAACGTATATACGTTATATTCGCTCGATGGAGGCACAAAAAATGCTCAAAAGCGCGGATTATTCAACGATTTACAATTTGATTAAATACTCTTACGGTCAAATTCCGGACGAAGAGCGCAAGCCGCTTTGTATCGGAGTTTCGCTCAACCCCGCGAAATTGTCGTCGGGAACGGCTGAAATGAGAATTTTTGTAACCGATATCGAACAATTTGCCGTTTCGGAAGACGGTAATTTTAAAGAAAAAGATTGGAACAAAATCCCGCCGCCGAAAAACTCCGACGAGCCGGTCATGCCTTATGTATTGTCCGAAAAGAAAGTCGGAAAGTCGCCGAAAGCTCTTTTTGTGAAACTCAAAGACAGTTCCGGACGCGAATCGGACGTGTATGAGATTAATTTTAATCGTTCGTTTTAGGACGAAAATTTTACGGCAAAGTTAGACTTTGCCGTAAATTAAACCTTAAAAAATGAAAAAACTTATCACTGTTTTTTTAGAATTTTTAAAAGACCGTTTTAATTTAACCCAAGACCAAGACGATTATTTGGCGACGGTTGCCTCTATTGAGAAAGGGGTTGAGTTTCGGGGAATCAATGTTTGGACTTTGATTTTTGCGATATTTGTGGCATCAATCGGTTTAAATGTCAATTCTACCGCCGTGATAATCGGCGCAATGCTTATTTCTCCTTTGATGGGACCGATTATGGGCATGGGCTTAAGTGTCGGTATTTATGATTTTGCATTGTTAAAAAAATCGTTAAAAAACTTAACCATTGCGGTAGTTTTAAGTGTCATCACTTCTGCGACTTATTTTTTCATCAGTCCTCTTGACGAGGCGCAATCAGAATTGCTTGCGAGAACAACGCCGACGATTTATGATGTTTTAATCGCTTTATTCGGCGGTTTATCAGGCATTGTTGCGGGTGCAACGCGCGAAAAAGGAAATGCCATACCCGGCGTAGCGATTGCAACCGCCTTAATGCCGCCTCTTTGTACGGCAGGTTTTGGTATTGCAACGGGTAATATTTATTATTTTTTAGGAGCTTTTTACTTATTTTTTATTAATGCCGTAATGATTAGTTTGTCTGTTTTTTTAATGGTCAGATTTCTCAATTTTCCGCTCAAACAACAGGTTGATAAAGAACAAGCAAGAACTGTCAGAAAATATATTTATTTCATAGTTGTTTTGACCGTTACGCCGAGCATTTATTTTGCCTACCGCATCATAAAGGAAACAATTTTTAACACTAACATCGCCAATTTTTTAAACAAAGAAATGAATTATGATAAAACACAAATAATCAATAAAAAACTTATCTACCGCCTCTATGATACGAGTAAGGTCGAAGTAATATGCACCGGCGAACCGCTTGACAGCGCGGAAATTAGCAGATTAGAAAAAAAATTGCCTGAGTATCAAGACGGCAAAATCAAATTTGTCTTAAAACAAGGCTTTCAAAATATTGAAACTGTTAATATTCATCAAATTAAAACCGGCATCATTGAAGAAATTTACAAGAAAAATGAAATCGCACTTAAAAGCAAAGACGAAAAAATTAAATTTTTGGAAAACGAAATCATTGCCCTTCAATCGGCGCAATTCCCCGTTAAAGAAATC
>JBPOJO010000237.1:0-4674 GCA_052033485.1 Bacteroidota bacterium
CACAAACAACGGCGAACTTCACAAGGTCTTTTGTGAGGACACACAAAAAGTCGACGACACAAACAACGGCGAACATCGGCGAACATCACGAGGTCGTTTGTGAGGACACAAACAACGGCAAGGACACAAACAACGGCGAGTGTATAAACAACGGCGAGGACACAAACAACGACGAAAAAATATTTAAAAACTAAAACGCATCAAAACCTTGTAATTCAAGTTATCTTCCGGCTTCGGAAAAGCGTAATCGCCCATTCGGTAAAAAACACCGCCGCCGAAGCCCAATTTGGCAATGTTTAAATAGTTCATTTTCAATAAATTATACATCAAAAAACCGCACTCGTAATAAATTTTGTCATAAGCCGAAAATGCCGTTCCGCGGTGTTTTTCCGCTTGATTCATTTCTCCGTAACCGACATTAAAAGCCAAGGCAGGTTCGGGTTCAAAATTCTTTTTTCGAAAAAGTAACTTTCCGAATGAGTGTTCAAGGTGAAAATGTACATACTTTTCGGAGGCAAATTCGTATATACCCATTGTTTGAAAAGCATTGTATTGATAAACGAATCGCGCGTTAACGCCCGTCAATGCGCGCGCGCCGAAAAGCAAGGAAT
Source organism: Bacteroidota bacterium (assembly GCA_052033485.1). Classification (GTDB taxonomy): domain Bacteria; phylum Bacteroidota; class Bacteroidia; order Cytophagales; family Bernardetiaceae; genus JBPOJO01. The sequence goes on from JBPOJO010000237.1 coordinate 612, forward strand.
AAGGCACATTTCCGCTCAAAATGCCCGCTTCGCATGAAAAACTTGTCGTGCCGAGTATTCGGCTGCGGAAAATTTTGCTGATTTGAAATTGATATTTTTCGTAGTCAAAATCGCTCCCTTCAAAGCCCGCAAAGCCTTTTGAAAAGGAAAAAATAATAACAGGGGCGTTTGTGCCGAGAGAATAACGCGCGCCGTAGCTTTGTGCAAATTTTTCGCCGTAAGCATAGCGAAAATGTGCTTTGATTTCCGAATTTTCAAAACGAAATGATGGTCTGATGTCGGTTTGATAGCCGTAGTCGTACAAACATTCGCGTTTTTCATGCGTGCCCGCGAGGATAAAATCAGCAAATCGAAAGGGTTTGAGCGATATTTCGGAGCCGTAAGACTCTGTTTTGTCGGCTTTTGCGATGAGCCAAAGATTGCCGAAAGTTCGCATTTCGGTATAGACAGCATCTTGCCTTGTCGGTTCGGCGATGTCGTTTCTGTAAAAAAAGTTAATTTTAAAATCATTCTTTTTGAGAATAAAAAATTTCAAATTTCCGCCGTATTTTATTCTTTCGTCTTTTATGCCGTAAGCAAAATAACCGCCGAGCGAAAAATATTTTGAAATTTTATCATTCGTAAAGGCGTGCAGACCAAGCCGCAGCCCCTCAAAAGAATTGCTTTTAAAAAATAAATCCGATACTTTAAAACTTAAAAAACCAAGCGGCAAGGCATCTGCTGCGGCATAGCCTATGGCATTAACAATTTTTTCGATTTTTTGCTTTTTGGCAAGACTGTCAATAAAATGATAGGTAAATTTTTCTTTTGCCGAAAGTGTATCGTAGCGTTTTTTTTGCCAAAAATCTTCATTTTGTTGATTTGCTTGTTCTCCTAAGGCTAATTTATCCGTCGGAAAAACCATTTTTGAGAGGTCGGGATTAATTTTAACCTCTGAAATGAACGATTGTCCGCGTATACGCAAACCGATTCTCGGATTAGGATATTTTAAGAAATGAACATCCGTGTTGATTTGTTCGGGAAACCATTGTCCGTCAATTAAAGCATATTTTTGTTGAATTTTAAAATTTATCAATTCTGCCGTCTGTGGCTCTGCAATGACATTTTGAAGTGCAAAATGTCGCTTATTGATGTACAGAACGCCTTTCAGTCCTTCAAAATTTTTATTCGTTTTCGGCTCAAAAGCAATCAGATAAACGGTATCAAGGTCGGTCATCAAACTGTCGTAAAGGTCGAAATCATATTTTGAAAAATTGCGGTCGGAGACAGGATTGATGTAAATTTTGTTAAAAAAGTGAATATCATCGTCATAAAAAGTAAACGTTTGAAACTGTGTTGCGAGCATCGAAAATTGCGGGTTTTCAAACCCTGAAACTTTATTGGCTTTAACAAGCTCAAAATCACGGTTCGGGGCAATGTACTTTCGTTCGGTAATAGATTCTATCATCATCAGATGCGACTTTTGAATTTTATTTTCCTTCACAGTCGAATCTTGAAAGTTAAAAACAGGGTCAAAAACAAACTTATTGTAACATTCGTAGCTGAAAGCGGTTATTTTTTTCGGGTCATTTTTACTTTTATTCTCCTGCAATTTTCTCAAAATTTTGTGTGCGGGATTTTCTCCGCCGACGACAATTTCCGCAAAAACTTTTGCGGTAGGTTCGAGTTTTATTTCGAGATGGCTTTTATTTAATTCGCTGACAATTAAGGTGTAAGGCTTGTAACCGACAAAACTAAAAACTATTTTCGGGCAATTTTCGGGCACTTGTAAAATAAATTTCCCCTGTAAATCACTGACAGTGCCTTTTTGACAAGCAAGAATATTAACAAATGCTAAAACTTCTGCATTTTGTGAATCGCGTACAATGCCGGTGATTTTTTGGGCAAAAATCGGCGCATTTTCGCCAAAAAAAGTGAGCAGAAAAAACAGGAATCGAAACAGAAATTTCATGGATAATGTTTTTTGTGAACCGATACGGAACCAATTTTTCAAAAGCCGCCGTTGTTGCAAAACAAAAACGGCGGAAAATGAATGCAGAACAGTCAAATTCTATGGCGCGGAATCACAGACAGAGGTCTATGGTACATTTTTCAGTTGTGGTGTTTTCGCCCGTTTTCTTCTACTTGCGAACACAAAAAGTCATAAAACAAACGCACACCTACGCCCGTTCCGCCTACACCGCGATAGCTGTTCGGAGCGTGCAAAAACGCAGGACCGGCAATATCTAAGTGCATCCAATCGTAATCGGTGAAATGTTGTAAAAATTTTGCTGCCGTAATTGCTCCGCCTTCGGGCGAGACGGAAATATTTTGCAAATCCGCGACGGTAGACTCAATTTCTTTGCCGTATTCGTCCCACATCGGAAATTCAACAAGCCTTTCATAGACCTCTCGCCCGCTGTTTTCGAGGTCATTTTTGTATTTTACACTTGCATTCGCCATGTAAACAATGCCGTATTTGCCGATAGCCCTTTGCGCGCTGCCCGTGAGTGTCGCGATATCAATGACCAATTCGGGTTTCAAACGTTTTGCATAATGCAAAGCGTCCGCCAAAATCAAACGCCCTTCCGCGTCCGTATTCAAAACTTCAACGGTTTTTCCGCTCATCATGGTCAAAACATCGCCCGGAATCATTGCCTGCGGCGAAATCATGTTGTCTGTTGCGGGAATTAAGCCGATAACATGAACGGGAACTTTATTTTTTGCCAACGCGTAAATCGTGCCTACAACTGCCGCTGCGCCCGACATATCGCATTTCATGTCCACCATGCCGTCGTAAGGGTGTTTGACATTTACGCCGCCGGTATCAAAAACAACCCCTTTGCCGACCAAGACAAAAGGTTGCCCGTTGACGGGATTTTCGGGCAAATATTCGAGAATATTGAAAGTCGGCGGATAGGCACTGCCTTTATTGACGGCTAAAAGTCCGCCCATTTTCATTTCGGTAATTTTTTCTTTGAAAAAAATTTCCGTTTCAAAACCTGCTTCTTCGCCGTATTTCCTAATTCGGCTGCTGAATTCAGGCGCGTGTAAATGCGAAAAAGGTTCGTTGATTAAATCACGCGCAACAAAAACGCCTTTGACAAGATTGTGCAGTTGCTCCGCGTGTTCGGCGCGAATGTCGTCGTGAAAGAAAAATATTTGCTTTAAGGGCGAATTTTTAGGTTTTTCGGATTTGTGTTTATCAAAACGATATGACGAAAGTGCAAGTCCTTCGGCGAAAGCGAGCAAAGTTTCGCGGGGAATACTCACGGAAGTAATGACAACGCGCTCCGCCGAAAAACCGGCGAGCTGTTTTTGAATGTCGCAGGCAATATCGCGCAGACGCTCTTTTTCGCGAAAATCTTTGTTGTTGTCATTGATTTTTACGAAAAAAATAAATCGTTTAAAATCATTCAGAAAAACAAATTTGCTCTCGCGTTCAAGTTCGTTTTTGACATATTCGAAAGCCGGTTTGCCGGAGCAGTATTGCTCATAAGACTCGTCCCCTTTTGCCAAGAGTACGACTGCGTGGTCGCCGGTTTTAATTTGCAGGATTTTACTGATTTCCATAGTTTGGCTGTTTAAGGCTCTATTTTGCGCTAATTTAGAAAAAAAATTTTTTGTAATAAGTTTTTCTTAATTTTTTTCGCAATAATTTAGTGCCAAGCGGAGTGCAAACGATAAAACTTCGGCTAAGATTGCTCACCGACGCTCATTTTCAGCCAATTTTAAAATTCATTCAGTTTTTTTTTGATGATGGGTATTGCCGGCATTTTACCGGCTAAATTGAGCTGTTTTGGGGTACAAGATGATTGCTTATGGTGCAATCTTTTGCCAACAAGCTATATAATTACGTTTTTTTGTAAAAAAGTAAAGTCAATAACAGGCAGTTTAAGATTAATAAATTTTTACGCTTATTTTTGGCAAAACTTATTTCCGCCCCCTTGCCTATCAGCCTGATAAGGCAAAAAAAAAGCGACTGCCGAAGAGCAGCCGCGTTTTTTTTTAAAAATTTTTTCCTTCTACTAACTCGGCTAATTTAAAGCCTGTTCCGTGAACGTTGATAATTTTGAGGCGTTCG
>JBPOJO010000655.1:0-4281 GCA_052033485.1 Bacteroidota bacterium
TGCAACTAAAAAAGTCGCTTGTGAGGACACAAGCGACGGCGGGGAGTGCAACTAAAAAAGTCGCTTGTGAGGACACAAGCTACGGCGGGAATCTTTGTAGAAAATATCCGCAAGCGAAACCTATATTTCACGCCTAAAGGCGTTTGAAGTCAACTGTGTGCTGTTTTTCTACAAAGATGACAAGCCTAAAGGCTTTAAATTGCTAAACATTATTAGAAAGCAAGCAAAATTTTATTTGGTTTGTCTAATCAAAATAAAACTTTTCGGACTCACTCGGCGAAGAGTGCAACTTAAAAAGTCGCTTGTGAGGACACAAGCAACGGAGAGAAAGGATACTTTCCTCCCTAAATCTGCAAGCTGAAGCTCGCGGTACATTCCGGCTAAACAGTTACAAAAAATCAATGCAGTCAACTTACTTTGTGTCTTGAAAAAAAATCAAAATATTGATTATCAGTTCTTTGTGAAGGAAAAAACAGGGTAAAAAAATGTGCCGGTAAAAAACAGGAAAGGTTTCCGAAAGAGAGTGTCCGAAAAGTACGTTTTAAATTTATCAAACCAAATATAATTTTGTCGGTTTCATTTTAAGCCTCAAAGATAATTTTTTTTGATAGAAATTGCCTCAAAACCGTCATTTTTTCTCTAATGAAATGCTCAAAACGGGAATAACGAAATTTTATTTGGCATAAATTTTCCTAAATTGACTTTTCGGACTCCCTCAATACAATTTTAAAACAGAAGGAGAATATTTATTTTTGACGGCTTAATGTAAGTTAATAAAAAAATTTTACCTTTGCAACTCAAAAATGAAAAAATGTACACTACACCAAGTGATAAAAAGAAAAAATCTGTGGATTTTGCCCTAAAAGCAACATGGCTTGCCGTTGCAAAAATGTATAACACACTCGGCACCGAATTTGAAGTTTCGCACTCAATAGGTTTTGTTTTGCTCAATATTGATGCCGAAGTCGGAACGCCCGCTACTAAAATCGCCCCTCTCATGGGCATGGAAGCACGCAGTTTAACAAGAATTTTGAAATCTTTGGAAGAAGAAGGGCTGATTGAACGGAAAAGCGACGAAGATGATAAAAGAAAAGTGATTATCAAACTGACCAAAGCCGGTTTAAAAAAACGCGAGATTTCAAAATTAGCCGTCAAAGAATTTAATAAACGTGTTGCCGAAACTGTGCCGCAAAAAAAATTAGACGTTTTTTTTGAAGTAATTGACCAAATTAACAAGGTTGTTGATGACAGCATTCAACACAACAAGGGCTTAAGTCGCGAAGATTTGCAAATCTTGTCAGAAATTTAACTTTTTTAGTTAAAATAAATCATGTTCGGGGTAATCCTGAACTGTCAAAATCGCTTTTTGCATCACGGCATCTAATTCTTTTGCCAAACGCGATACGTGCCAATCGTTTGTATTCGTAATAAATGCCCAACTGATGCCGTTAGCTCCGCGAACCACCCTTGCCGAGGTGCCGCGCAAACTGCCCGTGCGCCACCATTTTTCGCCGTGTCCCGCCGCCCAACCGTAAGACCATTTTTTGTAATACGGCGTATGCGCAATCAAAGGCATATTCAAAGTAATTTCTGCGGGCAAAAGGTCTTTTTTATTTGGTTTTGCATCAATTGCGTTGACCAAACGCAAAATATCTGTCGCTGTCGCAATCCAACCGCCCGCCGCGGCAAGTGCTTCCATGTCAAAACCGCCGTTTGCAGGGCTGACCATCGCGCCCGTGTTGTAAATCGAACGAACTTTCGGACCGCCGATTTCGGAATAAGCAACTTCTAAAATATCCCGATTTTCGGGAGTAGTGCGTCCGAGTTTGGTAAAATGAATGCCTAAGGGGTGCAAAACTTCATTTTGCACATATCCGTCATAGCTCCTGCCCGATACTTTTTCAATAATTTTTCCCAAAATCGCATAGCCGAGATTTGAATAAGTGTAATTTTCACCCGGATTATCCGAAAGTTTAAATTTGAGTGCGTAAGTAATAATCGTTTCAATGGCGGCGGGCGCGTCCGTCCGCATTGCTTTGGCGATTTCTACCGATTTAAACATCGGGTCTCCGTTATCCTCGTCCCAACCTGCCGAATGTTCGAGCAGATGCTTGACTTTAATCCTTTTTTGCCGTTTGTCGCGACCGAGTTTATATTCGGGCAATAAACCTTTTTCACCGAAAACATATCTATCCAAACTCAATTTTCCCTGATTCACCAACTTCATGACCGCAACGGCGGTTAACAATTTTGAAACGCTTGCAATTCTGAAAAGGTGATAAGGCTGAACTTTGTCTGTTTTTTTATCATTCGTATAGCCAAAACCGCGCGCGTACACAAGCCTTTCGTCTTTCGTGAGCGCAATCGTCGCGCCGACAATTTTTTTGTCGCGCATAAATTTTTCAATAATTTTTTCAAATTTGTCAAATTGTTTCAGCGTATCGCAAGTTTCGTTGGTCAGAATATGGAAATCTTTGATACGTTCCGACGTTTTTGTTTTTTGTTTTGCTGCCTCTATATGCAGCAATAAAAATGACACTGAAAGCAGTAAACCGATAAAAATAGTTTTGATAAAGAATTTCATTGGCGTAAATGTTTTTTTGTTACCGCAAATTAAAACTTTGTTTTTTTTAACAAAAGGCAAATTCGGTCAATCATATAAAAAATAAAGCAAAACACGAATTTTTAACGTCTTTTGCTTTTCAGCCCCAATTTGATATTTATTTTTGATAAATGCAAAAAAACTGCACTAAAATTTTAAGAATGAAAATTATTACAGACAAAAAATTCATTTTAGCGCAATTTTTGCGGATAATAATTAATCCAATTTTAATTCGTTTGGTGAAAAAAAAATAGCTATGAAACTGTACGAAACCGAATTTATTACGATTTCCTTTGAGGAAAAAAAGTCTGTGATAACTTTTTCTTGGACTCCCGCAACCGGCTCGGAGCGTTTTTTTGATGATGAATTTACCCGCGAGTTAAGGGCAGAATGTGAAAACGTTGAGAAAACGCAAGCGAAATTCATTATCATTGATGCACGAGAATTTATGTATCCGATTTCTCCCGAAATTCAGACTTGGATTGAAAATGAAGTTTATCCGCTTTGGGCGAGCGCGGGAACGAAAAAAATTGCCGTTCTTTTGCCGAAAGACCTCGTCGCGCAACTTTCCGTTGAACAAGCTATCGAAGAAAACAAGGAAGAGGCGATGATTTCTGCATTTTTTGATGATACGGAACCGGCATATCGTTGGTTTGGTGTCTGATTTTGCATAAAATTTTATGCAGAAAAGCCGACAAATTCAAGATATTTGTCGGCTTTTTTTGAATTCTGTAGGGTTTTGTCACTTGCGAAGACACAAGCAAGGGCGGAAAAACACTTATCTGCCGTTATTTGTGTCTTCTCAAACGACCTCATAAGAAATTATTTACTTACGCATTTTTTGCGTCGGCAAGTTTCGTGTCGTTTTTCAACAATTTGCTGTTGTCTGCGTTCGCGATTTGCACGGCGATGTCATATTTTTCTTGAAATGCCTTTTCAAATTCACCTACGGTCATATTTTCGTTAATTTCAAAATCGCCGAGTCCCGCAAGCGTTTCGCGCTCATCGGCTACCGCCCCTAAACGAGCATCATCATCTGCAAAACGTGCTCCCGCACCTGCATTATTGCCTTGATACACGCGCAAAGTTGCACCGAAAGCGTCAAAAAATTTCTCTTTGAGAGTTTTAACGGTCATACGTCCGTCTACTTTGAAAGTTGCCATCTTTTTTAGGTTTAAAAAATTTGCCGTAAAAAATCGGAACGGTTATCGAAAAAATCTTAACCGATTGAAAGAAAAATGTTTCCCCTTTAAAAATTCTCTAAAGGTGCGAAAATATCGTTTTATTTTTTTGGAAAAAAAAATTATTTGGAAAAAAATTTAAAAAAAGTATTTGTTCAAGTATAAACAGTATCGAAAATATCTTGCGAGGCAAGTTCTCGGCACTTCATTCTGAAAAAACAAATTTCAAGCAAATATAATTTTAATTTTTCCGAAGCATAATCCGCTTTCACCGCACAAAATTATCCGATTGTCTAAATATTTTACAATGATTTCGTTGTTAAGATTTTTTTTTGTAATTTAGCAAAGTTTATATAACAAAATTACCCCATAAACATCACCACACATGAAAAGAATTTTGATTTTGTTATTCCTCCTGTTTGATTCTTTCCTTATGTGTGCGCAAACAGACACTTTATACAAATCCGACGTATCGGAATTGATGCAAATGAAACAGGC
>JBPOJO010000361.1:0-17600 GCA_052033485.1 Bacteroidota bacterium
GAGGCTGTCCGAAAAGTCATTTTTGAAAAATTAAAACCAAACATAATTCTTCGACCCCCTTTTTGCTAATTTTTAACGGAGCTTTAACAACGTTTTTTCTGCAATTTCTGTCAAAATTACTCCGCTAAATGGGCAAGTACATGAAAAATTAAATCTGATTTTTGAGCATAGTATCGTGAGCATCTTGCTCACAAACTTTGTTTTTGATGAGGCAAGCAAGATGCTTGAATTACTTTGTTTGAATCGCCCGACTAAAATTCATGCCCTCAAATGATAAAAATAACGAGCAAATTTTTTATGAACAAGCCCTATAATTTCATACTCCTTTGCAAATATTTCCTGCTTAGTACAGTTTTTTTTCAAAATAAAATTTCGTTTTTTTTGGCATTGAAATTGTATTTTTAAGTAAAAATCTAAAAAAGCGAATAAAAATTGCTTTGTTTGAATTTTTGCGCTAAAAAATAATTACCCAAAAAAACGTTTTTCTTATGAAAAAATTGTACACTTGTTTCTTCTTTCTGTTTTTATTTCAACAGAATTTCGCTTTTTCTCAAAATAATGACAGTCTGATTTTTAAACTTCGTTTGTCTGATTTTCCGCCTCCGACCGAAATTTCTCAAACCGAAGTTATGATTGGCTCAAATGTCGTTACGAGTAATGATAAACAGCCCGTTGCCGTAACAGTCATTACACGTGCGCAGATGCAACTTTCCGGCGCGCGAAATGTCGCCGAAGCACTCATGGCGTATATACCGAATTTCTTCATCAACGAAACACAAGACAATTATATCGTTGGTTTTCGCGGTCTCGGTCCCGACAATAATTCAAAAGTAATGTTGCTTTTGAACGGCGAAAATTTGAATAATGAGTTTTTTTGGGGACCGCCTGATGCTGTTTTGAGCAGTTTAAATTTTGATTACATCGAGCGAATCGAGGTAATTCGCGGTCCGGGCTCCGTTACTTTGGGGCAAGGTGCTCTTTTAGGCGTTATCAATATCGTAACAAAAAAAGCAGATGACCTCAAAAACAGGCATTACGCCGCACAAATGTTCGGCGGCGCGGGGCAAAACGGATTCAGAAGTCAGGCAGCCGAATTTTTTACACAGCATAAAGATTTCAAAACTTATTTTCACGCGGCATACAGTCAATATGACGGACAAGAAATGCGGCGCGACGGATGGGGTTTGCAAAAATTGGACGGCGAACAGGGGAAAAGAGGTGCGACCGTTGCCGATAAAAATCACCTGAAAGCCTCCCGAAATGCCGTTTTTTTTGGCAATTTGCACTACAAAAACCTTGATTTGAATTTGTTTTACACCGCACACGAAAAAAATTTATACAATTGGTATCGCGACCGCGATGTTTTTTTGCAAAATTTATTCACGCCCTCGCTCAATCACACGTGGAAAATCAGCCCTGTTTTTTCGTGGAAAAATTTAGTTTCTTTCGCCCTCGATGATTTTCGCCTTCAATCCGTCGCTTACGGTCTTGATGCGGGCGGCACACGTGAAATGCGTTTTGGGGCAGTTTCTACCCTGAATATCAAGGAGTTATGGAAAAATAATCAAACAGCAGTTGGCTTTGAATATCGTCAAAGTCGTTTTGGTTTGCAGAATCATTGGGGCAATAATTTTATTGTCAATACGATTGATACCTTCGCGCTTTTCCATCGTGAGAAATGGCAGGAACAGGTCAATCGCGAAAATACGATGGGCTACCGACAAAATATCGGCATTTTTTCTGTTTTTGCCGAAAGTTTTCAAAGTATCGGTTCAAAATTGGATTTATTTGCGGCTTTTCGCTTTGATAATCACCCATTTTGGGGCAATAATCTTTCACCGCGTTTGGGTTTTATTTTTGCTCCGAACAATAAAATGCGCCTGCGTTTGAGCTATCAGACGGGTTTTCGCGGTGTTGTCGGGCTGAATTACGGGGGCGGATATCGGGGCGACGGGCATTTGAGCGTTCAAAATTATGACAAAGTGGCAGAGGCTCAAATTCCGCTTTTTGACAAAGACAATAATATTACGGGCTATGCGCAAAATATTCCGAAGCCTTTGCCCGAAAAAATCCAAACGATTGAAACGCAAATTAATTATCAAATCGCTAAAAATTGGAACATAGACGGTACTTTTTTCTATAACAACATCAAAAATGTCATTGGGGTTGGAGTCATTTGGGCAGATGCAACGCTTTTTGCGATGAAAAAAATAGGCTCGGATATTCCGCCTGCGTGGAACGGTTATTGGTTTTTTGTCAATACGCCCGGCACTTTTGACCAATACGGCGCGGAAATAGTGGCTGATTATAAGGCTAAAGCATGGCAAATCAACTTTTCTCACTCCTTAGTTCGGCTTGCGAATGTTTCGCAGGAGCAGGTGAATGGTTTGTATATTTCGAGCAACAAGCGGACGCGCGTTTTTCCCGAAAATGTTACGCGCCTGAATATTTTGGGTAAATTCGGGCAAAAATGGAGTACAAGTTTGAACGGACTGTATTATTACGAATGGTACGCGCCGAACGGCGTTCGCGTGGAGGGAAATTTTCTTCTGAACGGCACTTTGGGCTACAAAATCGGCAAAAGAATTGAACTTTTTGCGACGGCGAAAAATCTTTTAAATCAAAACAGGCTGTATCCGATGCAATCTAATCCGGGGGACGGTACGAGTTCGCCCGGCACGCCTGCCGTGGAAGCGAGGACATTTTGGCTGCGCGCAGAAATGAATTTTTGAAAACATTGCGCATTTGATTTCATTTTTTTAATGCCGTAAAAAAGCGTCTTAGATTTTTTTCAAAAGAAATATTTATCCTTTTTTGAACCATGGAAAAGTCGTGAAAAAACAAGCCGCTCTTGGGTCAAAAGACCGTTGAGCGGCTTGCCGTCTTGATTCGTTTAGCTTGCAGCGCGCTTTCAGCTTCTGCCGCGCATACAAAAATTATTTTTTTTCCGGACGCGCATCTACTATCGAACGACCGATAGAAGAGTAAAACCATTGATTTTCACGCATTTGCTCCAAATCATAAACATTTCTGCCGTCAAAAATAACCCTATTATTGAGCAATTTTTCCATTCTTTCAAAATCCGGCGTGCGAAATTCACCCCATTCTGTTACGATTATCAAAGCATCGGCATTGGTTATTGCCTCATATTGATTGGCTGCATACTCAATTCGCTGCCCGAAAATTGCTTTGGTATTGTCCATTGCCTCAGGGTCAAATGCCATCACCGACGCACCCGCCTGCAACAATTCTTCAATAATGTAAAGCGCGGGTGCTTCGCGAATATCGTCCGTATTCGGTTTAAAAGCAAGTCCCCAAACAGCAAAACGAATGGCGGACAAATCAGCCCCAAAAAATGACTTAATTTTGTCCATGATGATAATTTTTTGCTTTTCATTTACGCGCATAACCGACGTGAGAATGTTAAAATCGTATTGATTTTCTTCTGCCGTTTTTGCCAACGCCTGCACATCTTTGGGAAAACAACTGCCGCCGTAACCCACACCGGGGAAAAGGAAACGCGGTCCGATTCTTTTGTCAGACCCCATGCCTTTTCGAACGCTGTCCACATCCGCGCCGACTTTTTCGCACAGATTTGCAATTTCATTCATAAAAGTAATGCGCGTGGCAAGGTAAGAATTTGCGGCATATTTTGTCATTTCCGCCGAACGCTCGTCCATGAAAATAACCGGGTTGCCCTGTCTGACAAAAGGCGCGTACAATTTTTTCATCCACTCTTTTGCCACTTCTGAAGAAGTCCCGACGACGACCCTGTCCGGTTTCATAAAATCCTCAACCGCAACACCTTCGCGTAAAAATTCGGGGTTTGAAACGACATCGTAGCCGTAACAAGCAGTTGCGGAAAGTGCCGCCCTTACTCTTTCAGCCGTTCCGACAGGGACAGTACTTTTATCCACGATAATTTTATATTCATTCAACATGCCGCCGATTTTTTCAGCCGCGCCGAGCACGTACGAAAGGTCGGCAGAACCGTCCTCCCCCGGAGGAGTCGGAAGGGCTAAAAAAATGATTTTTCCGTGTTCGACAGCCGTTCGCAAATCAGTAGTGAAACGCAAACGCCCTTCTTTGGTATTGCGCTCAAAGAGCACTTCTAATCCGGGTTCAAAAATGGTCAATTCTCCTCTTTGTAATTTATTAACTTTTTCTGCGTTAATATCCACACAAATTACATCATTGCCCGTTTCTGCAAAACAAGTTCCCGAAACCAAACCAACATAGCCGGTGCCGATGACTGCTATTTTCATATCAAAAAATTATTTGGAAATACATTTCAAAAGAAAGAACGTAAAATTCAGCCCGAGTGTACAACGAGCTTTCTGCTTGCCGGCTGTAAAGTTAAGGTCGCAAACTGACAGCTTGCGATTCAATGTTTTGAATGCCGGCTAAAAGTTAGCATTTTTTTACAAATAATTTTCAACGAATAAAAAAAGGGGTTTAAACTGTTCAATTTTGATTCGAATTCATACCCCGAATCGTGAAAAAGATGACCGAAAAAGCATAGCTGAATTTTTCACGCAAAGAAAACAAAAAGCCGGCGAAAAACAAAAGAATTTGCCGTACAGATTAAAAAAAGTCTAAAAAAAGACAAAAATAACCGCCGTCGCACTTTTGCTTGTTTTTTTTTGTAATTTTGTAAAAAAAAATCATGTTTCGCTTCAAAAAATTTATCATTCTTTTTTTTCTCACGGCTTTTTTTTCAATAACTGAAATTTTTCCGCAAATTATTTTAAAAGGAAAAGTCTACGACGGAGAAACGGAAAAAAACATTCCCTGCATCTATACCTTAATTGAAACCGAATCCGGCGTTCTTATTTCGGAAAAAAAATCTGCTGACGGCAGTTTTGAGGTTACACTCAAACCCGATTTGCAATACAACTTAATTTTTAAAGCTGATTTTTACGAAGAATTAGGCATAACTTTTCGCATCAATAAAAATGTGCAGCGCAATTTTGCGATGGAAACCCTTAAAGAAGGCAGTATCAGCAGCCTCGGAGATTTGCCTTTTGAGCAGGGGAAAGCCGACATTACACCCGAAACGGAGGAAAAACTTGCCGCTTTGTCGCAGTTTTTACATTTACACCCGAAAATAAAAAAATTAGAAATCAGAGGGCATACCGACAAAGTAGGCGACCCCTTAATGAACATGAAGCTCTCTCAAATGCGGGCGCAGGCAGTTGTTAATTACCTTATTTTAAAGGGAATAGATGCAGAACGGCTTCTTGCAACGGGTTACGGGAGTACGATGCCTGTCGAAAAAAATGCAAATCCCAAAAATCGCAGGGTTGAAATTAAAATTCTTGCCGCCGACAATCATTGACCGCATTTTTAAAACGGGTTGTTTGATTCCTCTGCCCTTGTTGCACTTTTCATAAACGGCAGCGGTTAAGTTTTTTGTAAGTATTTAGCCGGCGACCTACATTTGTTTATTGCAGGATACCTTCCTCCAAATCCGCAAGCTAAAGCTCGCGGTACACTGAGGCTAAACAGTTACGTTTTTTTTAATTTAAGGAATATTCATGTATTTATGTGTTTGCAAGGATATTTTCCAACTCGGGTTCGATTTGACATATTCCGTAATTTTCGGCAAAAAAATGTCAGATTTAGACCACTCGGGCTGCATAAGTTTTTGCGCTTCGGGTTTAAGAAAACTTAAAAACTTTTCCGCCCAAACAAAATCCCCCTGCGCAAAAATAACAATTTTTAACTCGTCGGCTTTCTCCAAAACTTCAGGCAGGGCTTTTTTATACCTTTTCGGCGACACACAAATCCAATCCCATTCGCCGCTCAGCGGGTACGCACCGGACGTTTCAAGGTGTGTGCGAAAACCGGCAGCACGAAGTTGCGCCGTCAAATCGCTCAAATCATACATCATAGGCTCGCCCCCCGTAATGACCGCAATGCGCGCAGGATAGGCGGAAGCGCGCTTCACGATTTCCTCATTTTGAATGAGTGGGTGTTGCGATTTGTCCCACGATTCTTTCACATCGCACCAAACGCAGCCCACATCACAGCCCGCAAGACGCACAAAAAAGGCGGCATTGCCCTGAAAAACACCCTCCCCTTGAATGGTGTAAAAGTCCTCCATGAGCGGCAAAACTTTCGGCGAAGTAAAGTTTGACATAATTTTTCGTGTAAAATTAGCCCGCAAAGGTAGGAAATTTTTTCATGCCCTCGCTTTTTTACGACAAAAAAGTTCTGCTGTCCCTACTTCTTCTTTTCGTTGAAGCGAAACACCGTGAAAAAAAATTGTAGCGCGAGCTTTAGCTTGCGTGCTTAAATCCGCTTGTTGACATGGCTTATTCCTTAAATCTGCAAGCTAAAGCTCGCGGTACACTCCGGCTAAACAGTTGCAAAAAATGTTAATTTCTGTCATGTAATCGTTTTCAATTCACGGCAAAATTATTTTTTTATACCTTTGCGTCCGAATGCACTTTGCCTAATTTTTTTATGCAATTCTCACTCAAAAAAACCAATTTATGGACTTAATATTGCCGAAAGGTGAAATTGTTTTGCGAACTTGGGTGCTTTATATGTATCTCGAAGACGGCACAAAATACAACGGAGAATTTATCGTTACGAACCGCAATGTTTTTTTTGATGCACAATTTCAAATGGGGACTTCCGGCGTGAAAGCTTTCGACGGCGTTATGAATATCCCGCGCGAAAATATTATCGAAATGAAATCTTTTACTAAATCCCTCATTATCAAACGTTTCTACCTCAAAACTTCCGACGGACAACTCTTCACTTTTGACAGAGGTGTTTTTTCCGTCAAACCTATTCTTAATTTATTGGGCTTCGGCAAATGAAAACAGATACAAATTCGCTGATTTTAAAATCGGGCAGAGACCGCTCGGTGAATAATTTCCACCCTTGGATTTTTTCCGGTGCCGTCAAAGTTTTGCCCGAAGCGGCAAACGGAGACATTATTTCCGTACATGACAATCACGGAAATCAGCTCGGATACGGCTTTTTTTCGCCGAAAAGTCAAATTGTTTGCCGTATTTTTGAATTTACGGACAAAAAATTAGACTTTTCCGCCCCTGATTATTGGATTCGCAAAGTTGAAGACGCTTTTCAACTTCGCAAACAAATTATCAACTTTGAAAACACAAATACCTATCGGCTTTTACACGCCGAGGGCGATTTTTTGCCCGGCATCATTGCCGATGTCTACGGCGATGTGCTTGTTTTGCAACTCCTGATTAAAGGTACTGAAAAAGTTTTGCCGCAACTGCTCACGGCTTTTGAAAAAACAGGTTTTACGAAAATTTTTCTTAAAAATAAAGAAAATCCGCATCGTTTTGAAGAAGTTTCGCTCAAAAACGGCTTCCTGCGTGGCGAAGCGGAAGGAAAAATTGCCGTAAAAGAAAACGGCTTGCAGTTCGATGTAAATTTTGCAACCGGACAAAAAACAGGCTTTTTTATTGACCAAAGGGAAAATCGCGAAACGGTAAAGAATTTTTCGAAGGGAAAAAGAGTTTTAAATGCGTTCAGCTACACGGGCGGATTCAGCGTTTACGCGCTTGCGGGAGGGGCAAAACTTGTTCATTCCGTTGATATTTCGAAAGACGCAAGCGAAGCGGCGAAGCAAAATGTTGTTTTAAATTTTGGAGAAAATGCGCCGCATGAAAGTATCGCCGCCGATTGTTTTGATTATTTGCGAACAATGCCCGAAAACGCTTATGACATAATCGTTTTAGACCCGCCGGCTTTCGCCAAAAACGCCGGAAGTGTGCCGAATGCAAGTCGCGGATACAAAGATTTAAACATGACCGCCATGCAAAAAGCAGCTCCCGACAGCTTGCTTTTCACCTTTTCGTGTTCGCAAAACATTGATAAAGATTTGTTCAGAAAAATTATTTTTTCCGCAGCCGCAGACGCGAAAAGAAAAGTGCGCATTTTGCAAATGTTTTCACAAAGCGGCGACCACCCGATTAATATTTTTCACCCCGAAAGTGAATATTTGAAAGGGCTTTTGCTGCATATTGAATAGAAAAACTAAAACAAGCGAGCATTTTTTTTGCGCCTTTTCTTTTTTTTCCCTAAGCCCGGAATAGTTTCGTAAGCTTTTCCGTATTTTTCTTGTTCGTCGAGCGTTTCTTGAACTGTTTTTTCTCCGAAGATTTTTTTCGGGTCAGAATCGGCGTAGGACGGGCATTTCGAGCGTTTGTTTGCGCAGCCCGAACTGCCCGTGAAAAGTGAAAACGTTAAAAAAAGGAGTAAAATGCAGTAAAAAAATTTTTTCATTTTTAGGCAGTCTTGATAAAAAGGCGTTTTTATGCAATAAAAGGCGTTTTTTTTTAAATTACTGCCATTCACGCAAACTGTTTTTTTTGTCTTTTTCCCAAAAAGCATCTTGCAAATCCACGTTGAAATAATTGGCAAGGTCGAGCAAATAATTCAACACATCGGCAAATTCATCTTCCATCATTTTTTTATTATGCGCCATTTCCGCCTCCGAAAGTGCTTCTTGCGTGTGCAAAAGAGTTATTTTTCGAATAGCATTCGCAAGTTCGCCGATTTCTTCGGTAAAAAGTAAAAAAATTTCGAGATGAGAATTTCTGTCCCAACCGCGTTCCTCGCATACTTGTTTGATGCGCGCCTGCAGCTCACGCAGAGAAGTGTCTTGTTTTGAATCCATGATAAAGCCGGTTTTGGGTGAATAATTTTTTTCAGAAAGTCGACCGCAAGTTTAAAAATTAAAACGAAAATCGCAAATGAAAAGTTTCACGATTTTTGATGCGTTTTGAAAAGTTTTTTGCCGAAAATTTTCTTTTTTTGCAAAAAAAACAAATGTTTGCAATATTAGTTATCGAATTGATAAATTTGCGAAAAAAAACGAGTATTTTTTATTCACTTAAATAAACACAGGTGTCACTCTTTCACGGAAACGGCAAACTATTGCTCAGCAGAGAATATTATGTCCTTGACTGCGCACTTGCGCTTGCTTTGCCTACGAAAATAGGTCAGTTTTTGCAAGTTACCTACGCCCCTTCGGAGCATAAGGTGTTGCATTGGAAAAGTTACGATGATAAAGGACAACTTTGGTTTGAAGCCAAATTTGACATCGAAACTTTCAAATGTTTGGAAAATTATGTTTCTCAAAAATCACTCGTTCTTCAAAAAATTTTACAAGTTGCGCGCAAATTAGCCTCCGGCTTTTTGGTCGGGAGTGAGTATGTTCTTGTCGAAACATACCTCGAGTTTCCGCGTTTATGGGGCTTAGGCACAAGTTCTACGCTGATTCACAACATCGCAAGTTGGGCAGGCGTAAACCCGTTTGACCTGCTTTTTAAAACTATGGGCGGCTCCGGCTATGACGTTGCTTGTGCGGCTTCAAGCGGTCCGATTATATACGAAAAATCAACAAACGGACCGTGTCATCTCGAAGTGAGCTTTAATCCGCCCTTCAAAAAAAATATTTATTTTGTATATCTCGGTGTAAAACAATCCTCCGAGGAAGGCATTCAACACTATAAAAACCTGTTGCACGACCGACACGAATTGGTCAAAGAGCTTACGGAAATCACAAAAAAATTTCTTGAAGTTAAAAAATTAGAAGATTTTGAAACACTGATTGAAAAACATGAGCGTATTATTTCACATTCTTTAAATATGCCGCGTTGCAAAGATGTTCATTTTTCGGATTATTGGGGCGAAATCAAATCTCTCGGTGCGTGGGGCGGCGATTTTGTCTTGGTTACGAGCAATAAGTCCGCCGACGTGACTCGTCAATATTTTGCCGAAAAAGGCTGCGGCGACTTTTTGACTTACGAAGAATTGATTATGGAGCGAAATGAAACAAAATAAGTAATTATTTTGCTTGTTGGCAAAAAATTGGACTCCAAAAAAGCAGATTGGACTCCAAAAAAGCAAAATTTAGCCGGCAAGATGCCGACGATACAATCAGGCAAACAGCCGGCAAGATGCCGTCGATACAATCAGGCTAAACAGTTACCAAAATAACACGATTTTTCCGTAACACGTTTCTTTCGTGCAGCGGCAATATTCAGTAAGAACATGAAAATCAGCATCATAACGGTTTGCCGCAACGCCGCGGAGGATTTGCGTTTTACAATAGATAATTTAAAAAAATTTAAAAGCGAAAATCTTGAATACATTGTTGTCGACGGTGCGTCGCAAGACAATACTTTGCAAATTTTGAAAGAAAATGAAGATTTTGTTTCAAAATTTGTCAGCGAAAAGGATTCCGGTATATACGATGCGATGCAAAAAGGGCTTTCGATGGCAACGGGTGATTGGGTAAATTTTATGAATGCAGGCGATTGTTTTGACGAAAATTTTTCTCCCGAAGAGATTTTTGACTTGCAGACAGCCGATGTGGGGGTCATTTACGGCGATTATCGTGTGCGGTACGCGACTTTTTCGGAAGTGAGAAAAGCCGAAAATTTAAAAGAATTGTGGACAAGTGTGCGTTTTTGTCATCAAAGTGCTTTTTACAAACGGGCGACGGCAGAAAATTTTCCTTTCAAAAAAGGACTGATAACTGCGGATTTTGAGCAGGCTTGGCGAATGTACAACGAAGGTGTAATTTTTTTGTATTTACCAAAAACCATCGCTTCTTTTGCTCATACGGGCGTGAGTTCAAAAACAAAAGTGAGGATTCAAAATGAAATTCGACAAACCATTACAGCAAACGACAAACGACTTTCTACCCGATTGAGTTTTTTTTGGCGTGGTTTGCGCGTTTCGCTCACGGAAAAATTGCGCAACCTGCTCCCGACTTTTGTTTTTGAAAAATTACAAATGCTGAAAAACAGAAAAATCAGCACAAAATTACATTCGGAGTAAAGGAATCAAAAATAAATGTCAAAAAATTAAAAAAAGTTCGATTTTTGCTTACAGTCAAACAAGTAATTTTTTGATTTTTTTTCACTCAAAAATGTAAAATAATGCGCACAACCCTCTATACCTCAAAATTTCAGGAAGTTTCTTTTGACGACGAAACACTCTTGCTGTACGCAAATTTCTTTCCCGCAACTGCCGAATATACCGACGAATCTTACAAAGACGATTTTCTGCAATTTAAGGAAAAAATCATCAATTTGAATATCAAACGAATCAAATATTCCTTTGCCGATATGCGAAATTTTTTTTTCACGGTAACGCCCGCTTTGCAAGAATGGCATAACAAGCATATTTTTGAATTTGCGGTCGCAACCGAAACGGAGAAATTAGGCATTCTGCTCATGGAAGATATTTTTGCAGCAGTTTCAATTGAGCAAACGATTGAAGAAGAAGTAAGACCTTTTGAAACGCGCTTTTTTAAAGATGAGCAAAGCGCACTTAATTGGCTATTATCTTGATTATGAGCGTTTTAATTTTCTCAAAATTGCCAAAATTTGCGGTGTGAGCCATCGTGTCCTTTTTCTGACAGTTTCTAATTCGCCGAATTCATAAAATAGTTCGGGCGACAGCTCGCGCATCGCAAGGCACAAACGATATACTTTTTTGGTGTCGAGGGATTCGTAGAGAAAAATAATTCGGTTGTAAAGTTTAAAAAAAACGGCTTTTTTCAACAAATCATCGTCATACATTTTTTCGGAAAAAAAAGCCTCTTCTCCGACCTCCGCCCAAAGGTTTCGCTCTTCGAGCCATTGCCGCCAATGACTTCCGTAAGGCAAGGAATTGATAAATTTGGAAAAAATAAAGGCATAATCAGTCGCAAAACGAGCATTTTGTGTAACAGATTTGCTGTTTCTGTGATAGCGGTAGCGCGAAAAAATCTCCTCCGTTCGCAAATAATCGCGATTGAGAAATATTTGCAGAAAAAAATCGTAATCCATGCCGAAATGCAGCTTTTCATTGAGCGGACCATAAGCATCTAAGCATGATTTTCTGAAAAAAGACGAGGGTTGCGGAAAAGGCAAGCCCGCGAGGGAACGCGCCTCAAAATAATCGCCGGCAGGTTTAAAAACGCGCTCCGGAAAATTTTCTCCGAATAAAATGCAAGAACCGAAAAGCAAATTTATTTCAGGATTTTCAGAAAAATAGTCATTCACCTTGTGCAACGCGCCTTCCTGCAACAAATCATCGCTGTTCAGCCATGTAAGAATATCGCCTTTTGCGCGTAAAAAACCTTTGTTGATGGCATGACTTTGCCCCTTGTCTTTTTCGCTCACCCAATATGAAAAATGTTTTTCATATTTTTTCAAAATTTCACAAGAGCCGTCCGTGCTGCCGCCGTCAATAACAATCCAATCCAAATCGGGATAATCCTGCCGGATGACGGATTGAATCGTTTCTTCAAGGTAATTTGCTTGATTGAAAGAAGGGGTTACGAC
The DNA here is from genome assembly GCA_052033485.1 of Bacteroidota bacterium. Classification (GTDB taxonomy): domain Bacteria; phylum Bacteroidota; class Bacteroidia; order Cytophagales; family Bernardetiaceae; genus JBPOJO01. Next base: position 12,330 of record JBPOJO010000361.1, read on the forward strand.
GGTGATTTTGAGCATAATGAATTTTTTCAAAAATGACAAAAAAAACAGAAAATCGGCGGCTTTATGAAAAAAAAGACCTCGCAAAATTCAAATTTTACGAGGTCTTTAAAAAACAAGCCGGTATCACACCGCTACGACCGGGTACCCTTGCTTCCTTCCGAACCTGGGGGATTATCGGGAGCCGGTAGTACCGACTTGCGAGTGCAAAGGTCTGATATTTTTTTTTAAACTCCAAACATTGATGCAATTTTTTTTTAAAAAAAATAAACAAAAAATCATAAGTCATTGTTTATCAGTAAATTACCTCGCAATTCGGCACAACTTTTTTAAGCGCGTTTGCCGCATCTTCTTTCACTTTCGTATCCGCGCAATACACAACGCCGAGTTGAGTGTTATTTTTGAGGGGTAAAATTGAGGCAACATTTGTATTCGCAAAAACTACTTCACGCAATTTCGTCAGTTTGGCAAGCGGGTCAATATTACTTACTTTTGTGTCCGAAAAGTTAATTTCGCGAAGATTTTCTAAATCGGCGAGGGGCGTTAAATCCGCAACTTTGCTGCGCGAAAAATAAAGCACCTCAATGGACTTAATAAATTTTAAGGGCATCAAATTGCTGATGTTGGAGCAGCCGCTGAAATCCAAAACCATCAACTTTCGCAAGCCGCTTAAAGGAGATAAATTCGTTACTTGCGTATCAAAAATTATCAATTTGTTTAAGTTTTTAAGATTTCGGAGCGGCTCAATATCGCTCACAGGGTTACCGGAGCAATCAAGTTCTTTGAGATTCGGTAAATTGCTCAAGGGTTCGAGCGAAGCAATTTTATTTTGGTCGCACCAAACAATTTCTACGTTTTTCAGCTTTTTCAGCGGGTCTAAATTGGTTAAATTCAAGGCATTACAATCTATTTTTTTCATAGCCGAAATTGCCGCTAAATCTTTTGACGCAGGTTGTCCCGAAAAGCCGACTTTTTCGGAAAAATACTTTTTCCAAGTTACATCAAGGGATTCCCACCATGCTGCATCGGCTTGCGCACGAACTTCCGCGCCTGCAAGAAGCGCGTAAAGGATTGCAAAAGAGGCTATTTTGAAAAAAAAAGCCTTGTGTAAGGAACTAATCTTTTGTGCAGAAACAAATATTTTCATAACTCGATTTTGAAAATTGGTTGAAAATAGTCAACAAACAAGCAATAATTAAGCCTAAATATAACTAAATAAAATTCCTGCAAATGACTTTTTTGTAAAAAAAACAATATTTTTACAAAAAAAATCATTTCTGACCAAGAATGCTGTTTAGCCGGAGCGTACCGCGAGCTTTAGCCGGCGACCTTACGTTCGAATGTTGCAGCATATCTTCCTCCTTAAAATCCGCAAGCTAAAGCTCGCGGTACAAACCGGCAAAACAGTTCCCAAAATCTTGAAATAAAGTAGAAATAAAAAAAAATATCGTTCAAAGCAAAGTATTTTAGAAAAAAGTTTGATTTTCAAAAAATCAATCATATCTTTGCAGTCCGTTTTAACAAAACTCCAAAAGGATATGTCACGCATTTGCGAAGTTACGGGAAAAAGACCTCATACAGGTAATAATGTTTCCCACGCAAACAACAAAACAAAGCGCAGATTCCTTCCGAATCTCCGCACAAAACGCTTCTTTATCCCTGAAGAGAATCGTTGGATAACGCTCAAACTCTCCACTCAGGCATTAAAAACCATTAACAAAAATGGTTTAATGGCGGTATTGAAAGAAGCGAAAGAACAAGGTTTTTTGCCTAAAGGCATTATTTAATTGTCTCATTAATCACTTTACAAAAAATGGCAAAAAAGAGTAAAGGCAACAGAGTACAGGTCATTCTCGAATGCACCGAACACAAGGCATCAGGCATGCCGGGTATTTCTCGTTATATCACGAAGAAAAACCGAAAAAACACTACTGCGCGTTTGGAGTTGAAGAAATACAACCCGATTTTGAAACGCCACACAGTTCACAAAGAAGTTAAATAACAAGTGCTATGGCTAAAAAGGTAGTTGCAACCCTCAAAAAAGAAGGCGGTGTCAAATACGCTAAAGTAATTCGCGCTGTGCGCTCACCTAAAACAGGTGCTTATATCTTCAAAGAAGAGATTGTTACAGAAGATAAAGTTCAAACTGTGTTGGCGAAAAAAGACTAAAACATGGTTTTTAAGGCGTTGAATAAGCTTGAAAGTCCCTGAGAAGGGACTTTTTTTTTGATTCCGCGCTTTGATTTTGAAAAATCTTGCGCAGGCGAGCCAAAGCGCGCATATATGCGTATGCACGAGGTAAATTTTTTGAAAAAACAGTCTTGTTTTTCTGATTTTTTTTCAATATTTGCCGTTTGTACCATAGACTTAAGTAATCAGCCAAAATTAAAGTTTAAACCTATAAGGTTTTAAAAACCTTATAGGTTTGATGCAAAAACGACTAAAGAACTAAAATTTCTTGTACCTAAATTGCACTTTTAAATTGTCCAATTACTTAAAAACGACCTGACAGAAAAATTGAGCTGCGAGAAGGATTTTTTTGCCAAAATAAAGCCAAAATTTACTGTTTTCGCGCCATTAATTGATTAAAATGTTGCTCAAAGCGGTTTTTTACTTCTTCAATGTCAGTTTTTTTGCCTAATTCTTTTTCCAAAGAGGTTACACCCTTGTCCGTGATTCCGCAAGGAACAATATAGTCGAAATAGTTTAAATCCGTATTTACATTCAGCGCAAAACCGTGCATTGTTATCCAATGTGCAGCACGCACGCCAATCGCGCAAATTTTTCGCGGCTTTGTTGCCGTATCCAACCACACGCCTGTAAAATCTTTTAAACGTTCGCCTTTTAAGTTGTAATCAGCTAATAATAAAATGATTGCCTCTTCAATTAATCGCAAATATTTATCCAAATCTTGAAAAAAGTTATCCAAATCCAAGACAGGATACCCGACTAATTGACCGGGTCCGTGATAAGTTATGTCGCCGCCCCGATTTATCGGAAAAAATTCGGCTCCGATTGCTTTCATTTTTTCTTCAGAAATTAACAAATTTGCAGCATCGCCTGTGCGTCCTAAGGTATATACATGCGGGTGTTCGCAAAAAAGCAAATAATTAGGCGTTTTAGTGAGTACTTCCGCATTACGATTGGCTTTTTTGACGGCAAAAATTTCGTTAAAATGCTCCTCTTGCAGCGACCAAGCCTGCGTATATGGAATCTTACCCAAATCTTTGCGGATAATTTCTTTATTCATGCTCATTGCGTTCTTTGACTATTGCGATAATTTTTTCGAAATTTTCGGTATAGCCCCAATTAATGTACTTCGGCTCCGACATTTCGTAGGCGCAATATTCGGCAATTTTTTTTCTTAAACCTAATTCGTCAGTTAAAAAAGCAATGTTTCCGAATAAATCGAAAGCGGCTTTGATAGTATCGCCTACTCTTCCGGCAGAATCGTCGGTATCGGTGAGTAATTCGGCTAATTCTTCAATAACGGCAATGCAAATCGGCACTGCTAAGGCATATTCTTTTTCTTTTGAATACACTTCCGCTTTTTGCAAAAGTTTTTCAATCGGGCGAATAAATTTCAGGGACTCTTCGCGGTCAATAAAATCATCGTCGCGATTGTAAATACGGGCATTTTCTTTGATAAATTGCGAATAATAATATTTTAATTTGTCATTTTGCAAACTTTTACCGAATTTGGCAAGAAAAACAAGAAAAAATTCCTTATTTTTAATGGCATAATCTTGGATAAACTCGGCGATATCTTCCTTAGAATTTTCATCAATGATGTCAATAATTTCCTGTTTTCGAGTTTTTGGTGCGGAAACCGAGCCGTCAATGAGGCGATTTCGGACAGCGTAAAGGGCGGCAACTGTGTGTTTGCAAATTGCCCCCCAATCGTAGGGGCATGTACACCGCCAAGAGGTAATTTTGTTGTTAATTATTTCAATATTCACCTCATACGTTACGCTTCCCCAAACATTCGCTTGCCAATTGTCCTCGTCAATTTTGACCAAGTCGGCAATTGCCTGCGAAAGCCAAAAATTGTAACCGCGTTCGGCAATCTGCGCATCTATGCTTTTTTCAAAATTTTCCAAATCCATGAAAGAACTTGCCATATTGAATGATTTTGTATGCCGGAAAGTTACAAAAAATAAATTTATAATTTTCTTAAAAAACGGCAAACACACCAAAAAAGCGGCTAACTTGATATTTTTGACGATAGCAGTGTTTTTTTTTGTTTTTCAACTTCATCAAACAGGGAATATTTCGGCGGTAGTGCCTGCCGTCGGCAAATATTTTACAAGTTATTCATATTCCCTCTTGTCGGTACTTTTGCTTTCCGTTGCACAACTTTTTGCGGAAGCCGAAAGATGGCAAAAAGCCATTCATCCGGTCTGCCATTTGAGTTTCCGGCAAGCGCGAGAAAGTGTTTTTCGGGGTGTTTTATTGAACAGTTTTTTGCCCTTCGGCATCGGCAACTTGGCAGGGAAAATGTCTGAAATATCGCCTAATCGCTACGCAAACGCGGGTTTTGAACTTGCTGCAGCGGGCTTTTGGCAAAATTTTGTCGGCGTAATATGCGCATTATTTTTTTTATTGTTTGGTAACTTTTTTTTGGCATTTTCTGCTTTGATTTTGTTAATATTCGTTTTAGCGGCAAGTCGAAAAATGGCTGCACAAAAGTATTTTTTTTCCGAAAGATTGGGGAAAATATTGCAATCAGGCAGACGAGTTTTGGCGATAACTTTGTTAAAACATTTTATTTTTATGGTTCAATATGTTATTTTACTATGTTCGGGAAAAGAATTAGACATCATTTTTAATGCAGCAACCGGAGCAAGCTTTGTTTTGGGCATCAAATCATTGCTTCCGACAGGAAACTTTTGGACTTCTTTCTTCTTTCGCGAAAATATCGCCGCAGAGATATTGCAAAAATCGGGATTGAGTTTTTCGGAAATTTTTGCTTCCGGTTTGTTGCTCGGATTTTGCAATCATATTTTCACGGCACTTTTTGCAGGTTTATTTTTGTTGTTGATTCCGATTTTTCAAAATGAAAATAACTGCGATTAGTGAGATTAGTCTTAAAATTCCGACGGCGTAAATTTTGGAGTAAAATCTTACAAAAAGACTTTCTCAAAACAGGAAAAAATTCATACCTTTGCCTCGGCAAACAAAACAATTCAATATGGAAAACATAGAGGAACCGGATTATCTCGTCATTCCGAACCCGATTTATGATGTCGTTTTCAGGTATTTAATGCAAGATTA
>JBPOJO010000668.1:0-12092 GCA_052033485.1 Bacteroidota bacterium
GATGCTTTTCGTTTTGGCGTTAAACTGCTTATGCAGTTTGCTCAAGTTTCCTTTTGGGCTTAAAAGAGGCCCAATATTATTTGCAGGCACAGTTTTTTGAAATTAAGGTTAAAAAATTTTTTGACGCAAATTTACCGCAAATGTATGAATTTTTTTGAAAATATTGAAATTCTGCTTTTTTTCAAAAATTCGTACTATGGTAATTTAAAGTTAAACTTTTCAAAAACAAACACTTATGATTTCGTAATCAAATGTCAGTGCTCAAAAAAAACTCGCCGACAAGCTTCGGACAGAACACTTTGGCTGAATTATTGCGCCATTTTTGATTATTTTACGAAAGTAAAGGAAAACAATCGGATAACCGAATTTTTAGCAAAAACTGACTTTCAGTGAATAAAAATGCGCTGAAACGTCAAAGAATTTATTAAAATTGAGAAAAAATTTCTTTCTTAACATATTGTTTTTCAAGGAAAAGTATTTTTTTTGAAAAAAATTTTTTTTATTGCGTTCACTTTGTTTTTTACATGACAAATTTCTGCTGCTATGAAAAATTTCAACTTTTTTACACTTTTTTTAATTTATTTTTGCGCTCAATCCGCTTCTGCGCAATCCGATACGATTTATCGTTCAAGTGTGCGTGAATTGATGAGCCTGCCTGTTGCCGCGACTTGGCAAGAAGCTAAAATCAGCACGGCAAGTTTGTCGGAGGAGGGCTTGTCGGCAGCACCCGCGATGATGCGCGTTGTTACGGAAGAGCAAATTCGCCTGCGCGGATACCGCTCATTATCAGATGTTTTGGCGGATATGCCCGATATTAAGGTTGAAAGAGGCTGCGCAACGGAGAGTTACGGCATGGTCGGAATACGTGGAACGGTTTTGCAAAATCGCTTTGTTATCCTTTTAGACGGCGTTAGGATTTCCTCGCCGACAAACGAAGTGATGCCGATTTTTGAAAATTATCCCGTGCATTATGCAAAACAAATTGAAATTGTCTACGGCTCTTCCTCCTCGCTTTACGGCGCGGACGCGATGTCAGGTGTTGTGAACATCATTACGAAAGACAGGGACAAGCAAAAAACAGCCGTTGAAGCGAATTTGCAGGCGGGAAATTACGGTTTTTACAACACTTCTTTATGGCTCAGCAGGCGCATCGGAGCAGAATTTACGCTTTCCGTCGGGGCTAATTATTATTCCGACAAACAAGCGGATTTGTCAAAACTTTACGCAGACTTGGATGTGAGCCACTACAAAAATAATCAATTTGAAACAATTTACGGACCGATGAGTTCGCCGACTCCGATAAAAAGTCAATTTGAAGCACCACTTTTGGCATATTCTTTTTGGGTAAATGTTAAAAATAAAGACTTGTCTTTCAGCCTTTTCCGCAATTCTGCGCAATATTCAAGCTCTTACAGCACAAGTCCGCAGAACGCAGTTTACAATGCTGATGTTTTTTATTCAAATCGCGTAACAACCGGGAATGTTAAATATTCAAAATCCATCGGAAAAATTTTGTTTAATTCACTTTTGATGAGCAGCTACTATGAAGCAGACCCAAGTGCCAACTATCAAAACACTTATGTCGGCTTGGCAAAAGGCTATAAATATGCTTTCGGCGCGGAAACGAAACTTCAAGAAGATATAGTTTGGCAAATTAACCAAAATTGGCAATTAACAGGCGGCGTAACTTTTGAGAAATTTTTTTCGCTTCCTGCCACAACCGATTTGGCTGAACCCGCAAAACCGCAAAACGGGCTTTCGGGCAATTACATGGGCACGAATATTCCGATAAAATTTTATGAAGTAACCTATCATAACGGCGGTGCTTTTGCACAAATTCGTTATCATTCGGAAAAAATTACCGTGAATGTCGGCGGAAGATTTGACTATAATTCACGTTTCAAAGAAACTTACAATCCGCGACTTGCTTTCAATTATCACCCGAACAAAAATTCGGTGCTCAAATTGATGTACGGTTCGGCATATTTGGCACCGAGTCCGCTGAGTGTTTTTCAAAATTACGGTTCATTTGTCAGTTATGACAGCGGAAAAACGTATTTTTCTTACTTTTTGCATCTGCCCAATCCGGAATTAAAGCCGATGCTTTCAAAGGCATTGGAAATGAATTTCAGACAAAATATCACGGAGGATTTGAGTGTGGAAGTGGGTTTGTATCATAATTGGCTTTCAAATTTAGTCCTGAATGCGGAAGATTCTTCCACAATCAACTACTACAAAGGGCATTATTTAGGCTACCCTGTGGATTACATTGAAGTTTCTGTCAATCAAGGCAGGCAGCGAAATTACGGGGGCAGTTTTCAACTTGATTGGCGCAAAAGATTTGAAAAGGGCAAAATTGATGCTTATTTGAATGTTTCTTACATCAATGGCGAAATTGAAGAAGTAATTGAAAACAAAGTGCAAACCGCTGAAGCACCGCTTTTAACGAATTTTATGTTTAAAACCGGCTTTGATTTCACTTGGTCAAAGTTTTCTTTTTCACCGCGTTTAATTTGGGTCGGAGAGCAAAAATTAAGTGCTTTGCAAGAAAACAGTTTAAAAAGGCAATATTTAGACGGTTATCAACTTCTGAATCTCAATTTGCGTTACGCATTTTACAAAAATTCAGCCGTTTATGTGCAGGCAGAAAATGCTTTGAATCAACGGTACAGGGCTGTTTTTGAAGATATTGATTTTAACAATCCCTACTTTTTAAAAGGTATGCCGCAGCAGCCATTGCGTATTCAGCTCGGTTTGCAAATGAAATTTTAAGCCTTAATTTTGAGAAATTTTTGAAAATCAAAACTTAATACTCAGCTCAAAATAAGCATGAACATCATTTTTTTTGCCGAAAAACAACTTTTGCCCCTCACATACACGCGCCCCGTGTGCGATTTGCGCGTTGGGATTTTGACAATCAGTGAAAAATGGAGCAAAATTTTAAAAATAAACGAATTTTCAAATCTCGAAGAAGGCATTTTATCACCTTTTTTTGAAACTGTTTATGGAAAGGACAATTTTTATATCAATGCTAATTTTTGTCCCGTAAAAGTTGAAATTGAAAATTTATTGAGGGAAAATAAACATTTCGCGCTTTTTTCAGCCGACAAACTTGTTGCCATGCGCACGCCGGAACATTTTTTTTCGACATCCGATTTGTTAAGTTTTTCAAAAAAAATGAATAAACAATTTCAAAGTTCAACCACAAGCGGGATATTCAATCTGTGGGATATTTTTTTGAAAAACGGCAAAGAAATTCGCTCGGATTTTGATTTACTGACAGAAGGCAGAACTTCTTGTAAAATTGAAGACCCGCATACGCGCATTTACGCATCTGAAAATGTTTTTGTCGAAGAGGGCGTAAAAATTCGCGCCGCAGTCATTAATGCGGAAAATGCCAAAATTTATATCGGAAAAAATGCCTGCATCGAAGAAGGTGCGATAATTCGCGGGAATACGAGCATAGGAGAGGGGGCGGTGGTGAATATGGGTGCAAAATTGCGCGGCGACAACACCGTCGGAAAATTTTCGAAAGTCGGCGGCGAAATCAGCAATTCCGTTATTTGGGGGTACAGCAACAAGGGACACGACGGCTTTTTGGGCAATTCAGTTCTCGGTGCTTGGTGCAATCTCGGCGCGGACAGCAATAATTCCAACCTCAAAAATAATTATTCGAGCGTGCGCGTGTGGGACATTGAAGCGCGAGAAAGTGTGGATTCGGGAGAAATTTTTGCGGGCTTATTCATGGGAGACCACTCAAAATGCGGCATCAACACGATGTTCAACACCGGAACGGTAGTTGGAGTTGCCTGCAATATTTTCGGCGCGGATTTTGCGCCGAAATATGTTCCCTCATTTTCTTGGGGGAAAAATGAAACTTTTGTGCCTGAAAAAGTGTTCTTAATGGCTGAAAATATGATGAAAAGGCGCGGATTGATTTTTTCGGAACGTGAAAAAAACGTGATAGAGGCAATTTTTCAACAAACAAGCGAAGAAAGGCGATTTTTAATCTAAATAATGGTTAAATTGCTTTTCGTTTATTGGTTTTATTAAAAAAAAATTGTATTTCAATGGAAAAACCGACTTTCAACATTAAGGAATATTTGAGCAATCAAGTTCCCCTCAAATTAAAAACCCTTTCTGCGGCGCAGAAACCGCTTTGGGGCGGCATGACGGCGCAGCACATGGTTGAACACTTGGAAATGTTTCTTGTTTCGCTCACGATTATCAGTCAGACGGAACCCGGCAATTTCAGTGATTTTCAAAAAGGCGCGCGAGCGATGCTTTTTTCCAATCAACCTATGCCGCGACACGTGGAAAATCCGCTTTACAAAGACGGTTTGCCTGTTTTTACCCATTCAAATTTTGAAACGGCAAAGGAGAAATTAGCGGAAAAATTGCAACTTTTATACAAAACTTACCAAAATAAGCCTGAGGGGAAAAATTACAATCCGATATTCGGGCATTTGACATTTGAGGAGCTTGAAATGCTTGTCTTTAAGCACATTACGCATCATTTCACGCAATTCGGACTTTTTCCCGAAAAAAATCCTTTGTTTTGAAATGTTTTTTCGGTTAATGATAGGTTTGCTAATCGCTGTCAGTTGACGGTTTTTTCCCACACAAACGACTGTTAATCAATGTTATAGAGTTTTATTGAGGAGCAAGTTTGGCGTTTCTATTTTACTATTGAAAAACAACATTCCCAAAAAAACAAAAAAGTTTTCAGGCATTTTGCCTGAAAACTTTTTCTATATTAAGCTAAATTTTAATCAAAAAGTATTAAAATTTAACATTTAATCCGAGACTGATAATAGAAATACCGTAACCGAGTTCTCCGTAAACACCAAGTTTGTCAGTGAAACGATAGCGAGCACCACCGTAAAGGCTCCATGCCACACCGCCTGCTGACGGAGCGACAGTACCAAAGTCATCATCACCTTCTAATGTAACAGTCGCTTTGTTGTAGCCTAACATAACACCGAGATAAGGGTCTAATTTTCCGTTATTCACTTTAAAATGATAAGCTCCGCGAGCACCAAAAATCATGTAGGTGTAATTCCATTGGTACGAGCTTGTATATAAGCTTATTTCTTCTTTTGCAGAAGTATAACCCAAGTAAAGACCGGCAGAAATGTTATCAGTTACACCATACTCAAACGAAATGCTGACAGGGGGAACAACTTGTTTCAGACTTGAACTATAAAATGTCGGCAACAAACCCGCGCCGATATTCAAATCCATTTGACCTTTAGAGAAGCCGCCGTCTTGGGCAAATGTGTTCGCAGAAAACAAAACTGCCACCGCAAACAAAAAGTTAAAAATCATTTTTTTCATAAGACGTTCAAAAAAATTAGAGTAAATTAAAACAAATTAACTGCTTGTTAATTTTCATTGCAAAGGTATGGTAAATTTTATTTCGAAGCAAACATTTTTTCTTTTTTTTGAAAAAAAAAGAAAATCAGATTTCTTAATCTTTTATTCATAAGATATTACATGTAGCAAACAATTATTCTCCGGCGAAGTCGCTTGTGAGGACACAAGCAACGGCGAGCAAACAATTATTCTCCGGCGAGGGTATTTTCAAACTGTCAATACACTTTCCGTCATCGAACGTAACTTTTACGCTTTGAACGATTTCTTCTGTTTCTTTTGCCAAAACTCCGACGGACACCAATCCGGCAATACAGTTTAATATTGTACTTTTCCCACTGCCGTTGTTGCCGGAAAGAATGTTTACATCAGTTTGTAAATTTCATATCAAATCAAACCTTTTCCAAAGAGCTTTAATTTCGACCTTCGATATTTTACTTAACTTACTGCTCATTTTATGATGCAAAATTAGTTTTTATTTTTTTGTAAATGGGAAAACACTCTCTACGTTGCGGAAAAGCATGATTGTAAGTTGTAACCCCGTATCTCCAACCGTAAAGAATTAATAAACGACGGAGAAAACCATCGGCAATTTAAACCGTTTTTAGGGCTATCGCAAGTTTTCGCTTAAATAAATTTATTCTTCGGAAATCATTCGGGCGATATAGCGAATTTATTGCAAAAAACATTCCTGCCGCCGGCATTCCTCTCTTCAAAAACAATACCTTTCTGTCATACAAAATGAGGAAAAAAAAATGCCTTTAATCCTGTTTTTTTGACAGATTCAAACCCGAAAAGCGGTTAAGCCAAAAGACCCAAAGCCCAAAAACAAGCAAATAAACCAAAGTTGTGAAGAGATAATGATGGTTAAATTCAAAACTTTCGGGAAAATAAAGCACATTTAAAGTCAACAACGCAACCCGAATAATATTTGCCGAATAAATTGTTATTAGCCCCATCGGTATATACCATAATTTATTCAACAAGCGACCCGGCACCGCAAAACTGAAACATAAATGCAGCACATAGAGCAAAAATCCGTTGCAGGGCGCGCCTACACTGACTGCCGAAAAACCGTCTACAATCAAAATATTTTGCTTAAATTCGGTCGTGTAACCCAAAATATTTAACAAAAATGCAGCACCAAAACCGACTGCTTGTATCAATCCGGAATCCAAGCCCGGAATTTTGCTCAACCAAAATTCATAAGCTAAATAAATGACACCGTAGCCGCCGAGCATCATGGCAAGAAAACGGTAAATCGTTTTTTCATTCATATCAGACGTAATTTTCAAAATCTTTTGCAGGAATAAAAGTTTTTCGGGTGCGCTCCGAAAGCACAATAAAAATTAATAAAACCGCCATTTGCAGGGATTGCATCATAATAATTGTTAAGCCGAGCAAAACACTGCTCGCCCAACCCGGAACTGCCCAATTTGTCCCGTATTTCACCGCCAAAACGGTAATAATTCCGACAAGGCAAACGGCAGTGAGCAAAACCGACAACATCAGCAAACGAACCGCAACGATGTCGGACATGACCGAAACCGCACTCAAACCGTGTAAAACCAATGAAGAAAAATTCATTTTCGACCGCCCTCGCAGGCGCGTGCCGCGTGCGATTGGAATGCTCGTGTAGGGAACTTTTGAGCGAATAATGCCGCCCGAAAAGTGATTAAAAATTTCGGAAACGTGCGCAAGTGCGTTGAGTGATGTGTGCGGAATGACGCAAAAATTGCCGAACGTAATGACTTTGCCCGTGAGAAGCCAAAAAACAAGTTTGTAGATTCTGTAAAAAAATTTAAACCATAAAGTCTCACTGCGCTTGCTTCGCCTTGCAAAAACGATTTTTCCCTCAGCTTCTTCTGCCGCACGCAATAATTTCGGCATATCTTCGGGGCGGTCTTCGCCGTCAGCATCGGTTACAAGCAGGTAATCAAATTGTTTGTTTTTCTCCAAATAAGCCAAGCCGACCGCAATGGCTTTTTGATGTCCGAGATTGCGTTTGAGGTGTAATATTTCTAATTCGGGGAATTTTTCTTCAAAAAAATCGGGTACTTTTTGCTGCGAACAGTCATTAACGGCTAAAATATTGACCTCATTCGTCTGTGTTTTGACATTTTTTAAAATAAGCGGAATCAACATTTCAAGCGATTCCCAATCATTAAAAACAGGAGTGAGGACAATTATTTTCATTTTTTTAAAATAAAATTTTACACAAAAGTTCTTCCAAAATCGCCGCATCACTTTTCATCGCTCCGATACCTTTTGATTGACCGTCTGCCGTTCGCAAAGCCGAAATGACGTGCAATACTTTATCGGGAGAATATTTTTTGGAGGCAAGCAAATAATCGTCTGCAAAAAATCGGTTAATTTTTAAGGTTTCCGCTATTCCGCCCGGCGTTTTGTCTTTACATTGATGCACAAGCATTACTTTGAGAAAAAAACCGTACAAGTTGGCAATTATCGGAATGACGGGATTGGCTTTGGTGTTGGAGGCAAAATATTTGGCAATTCGGAATGATTTAACAATATTTCTCTGCGCAATCGCCTTTTGTAATTCAAAAACATTGTAATCGCGATTGATGCCTACGTGTGCAGAAACAATTTCTTCCGTGATGGTTACTTTGGCTTTTCCGACAAAATTTAACAAAAGTTTGCTGATTTCACCCGAAATACGGCTCAAATCATTGCCGATATTTTCACTAATCATTGCCGTCGCGCCCTGTGTTGCCTGAAAACCGCAATCCTCAAAATAGGCAGTTACCCAAGCGGGAACTTGGTTATCGTAAATTTTTTTGGATTCGACTAAGGAAACATTTTTTTCCAAAGCTTTGTAAAGTTTTGTATTGGCGGCAATTTTTTTGTATTTGTGGGCAAATAATAAAATCGTGGTCGGAACAGGATTTTCGCTGTATTTTGCGAGGCGATTTTCCTTTTCGGCAGATTTTTTGGCTTTTGCCGCACCGCTTTCTTCTTTAGTCAAATCCGAAATTTCTTGTGCTTCTTTGACGATAATCACTTGTTTTTCAGCCACAACCGGAAAACGCCTTGCAGCGTCAAGAATGTCTTGCAAACGAACATCTTTGCCGTAAAATACACTCAGATTAAAACTTTTTTCCTCATCGCTCAAAATATTTTTTTCCGCAAAATCAATAATTTGGTCAATAAAAAAAGGTTCTTCTCCGTGTAAAAAATAGACGGGTAAATATTTTTTTGCTTTAAAGTCTTTCAGAACTTCTTCAGGCTTTTGCAGCATGACAGTTTTTTTAGATTTATCAAAAATTTCCGAAAAATCGGCTGACGCTCATGAATGTTGCGACAGCCGAAAATTTAGTTAGCAGCCGAAAATTGGTATTGAAATTTATCGGTGATTTCGTCGCGTGTCATTTCCGTAACGGACATTTTCATGCGTACATTTTGCGTAGGGCGATTGCCCGGCGCAGTGCGAACGGCAGCGATTTTGTCAATAACATCAAGTCCGGAAAGCACTTGTCCGAAAACGGTATATTGCCCGTTGAGGTGTTTGCAGCCGTTTTCGCTGTGCACAAGGTAGAACTGCGAACCGCTCGATTCGCGGCGCGGATTCATGTGGTCGCCCGTGCGAGCCGCTGCTAACGCGCCTTTGATATGTTTTCCGTTCGCCATGTTTTCGGCGGGAATCGTGTAACCCGGACCGCCGATACCGAACGTATTCGGGTCTGCACCGGCATCTTTTGTGTTCGGGTCGCCTCCCTGAATCATAAATTCGGGGATTACACGGTGAAAAAGTGTGCTGTCATAAAAGCCTTCGGACGCAAGTTTGAGAAAATTTTGCTTGTGCAAAGGTGTTTCATCAAAAAGAATTAAGTCCAAGTTGCCGAAAGGCGTTTCAATCGTTACGATAAAGTCTTTCATTTTTTTTACGTTTTTTTGCTTTTTATTTGCCTCCAAAACCTTTGAAATATGCTGATAATTCATCAATTTAGGGCTGCATGACAAGATAAAAAGCAGCGGAATTAGGCAGAATAAAGTTTTCATGGGTGCAAAACTAATTATTTTCGTTAAAATTTGAAACTTTGGCACAAAATAATCCGATTTTTTTTTCAAATCGGTGTTCGGAGCGAAATATTATTCCCTTTCGCCTCCTAATTTCGCACTTTTTTGCCGTTGCCTGCGTCTTCACAGGCGACAAAAAAATAACACTTGTGCGAAGACATTTGCCGCACAAGTGTTGAAAAGACCGCCGTAAAGTGAAGATTTTTAATCTCCGCCCAAAAGATTTCCGACAATTGACGCGCCGCCCGAAGAGGCATGACCGCCGCTTGAAACGATGGTTTGTGCGAGTTTTGAGAACGGCATGGACTGCAACCAAACTTTGCCGCGACCGCTCAAAGTTGCCAAAAACAAGCCTTCACCGCCCAAAAACATGGATTTTAAGTTTCCGGCTCTTTGAATATCATAACTGACGGAGGGCTCGAAAGCAACGATACAGCCCGTATCAACACGCAAAGATTCGCCGTCGAGGTAACGCTCAATTACCGTTCCGCCTGCGTGAACAAATGCCATGCCGTCGCCTTCTAATTTTTGCAAAATAAATCCTTCGCCGCCGAAAAGTCCCGCGCCTAATTTTTTGTTGAAGTGCATGGAAATTTTGGTGCCGAGTGCCGCACATAAAAAGGCATCTTTTTGCACAATGAGGGTATTTCCGGTCATTTCTGCAAGATTAACAGGCATGATGGTGCCGGGAAAACTCGGTGCAAATGCAACTCTTGATTTTCTGCCGCCGCGATTTTGAAAATGTGTCATAAAAAGCGATTCGCCCGTGATGAGGCGAGAGCCGGCAGAGAGTAATTTTCCGAAAAAACCTTGACTTGGATTGGAGCCGTCACCCATTTTCGTTTCGAAAAAAATACCGTCTTCCATATAAAGCATCGCACCTGCTTCTGCAACTACGGTTTCGTTCGGGTCTAATTCGACCTCTACAATTTGAATATCGCCGCCGATAA
Organism: Bacteroidota bacterium; assembly: GCA_052033485.1. Lineage (GTDB taxonomy): Bacteria > Bacteroidota > Bacteroidia > Cytophagales > Bernardetiaceae > JBPOJO01. Next base: position 10,362 of record JBPOJO010000668.1, read on the forward strand.
TGCGGTAATCAATGACATCAGAAGGTTTCATAAGTTTTGATTAAAGAATTTTATTTCAGAACGTTTTACTTTTTCAAAAGCCCTGAAAACAAGGCAATTAAAAATGCGAGAGCATTGCACAGCCCTTGCGACAAATGTAAAAAACGTATATGAAAAATACAAAAGCAAACAAAGAAATCTTGCGTTGTCATAAAAATTTAACATTTGCGAAGCAAGTAAATTTAGCAATATTGTTTTGTTAAATTTTCGGGCGAAAAAAAGGCTGTGGAAATGTAGGAAATGAAGGTTTTGTAAAATCCTACGGACGAAATGAATGAATCGAAAAGAGCGGCTCAATACTAATATTGCGCAAAAATGTCGGCGATAAGTCGTTTTTCTGCTTTTCTCTGCGTTGAGTAAAAATCAAAAATCAATTTTCGCTCAAAAGTGCTTCAATTTTTTTAACAATTGCTTCATCTGCCTTTTTTGTTTCCAAAATAATTTTGGTCAAAAGCGCGTTGCATGCATATTCCTGCGAAAATTCGCTGATGTCGTTTTCAATTTTTCCAATCCAATATCCTCCGTCAGCTTCGGGGTTTTCTGTTGTATGTTGCGCAAATTCTTGGGCGGCAAGAAACACTTCTTCGGCAATTTTCTCGGGAATTAAAGACATGATGCTTTTTTTCAACTCCAACATCTCTGCGTCGGTTTTGTCTATTTGGTCTCTGAGAAAATATTCATACCGGTCTTGCCCCGGCGTATTCCAAGCTTGTTGATAATTTTCTTCAAGGCTTGTTCGGCTCAAAATTTTTTTGGTAAGTTCCTCCAATAGGTTTGACACTTCTGTTGTCATTGTGATACTGTTTAGTTGTGTTTAATAATGCAATGTATGAATTTTTTTGTTTTTTCAAAAAAATATGAAATTTTTTTAGCTAAAAAAACAGTCGCACCGAATGAAAATTTAGGGCTTGTTCATAAAAATTTGCGCGTTATTTTTACCAATTGAGGGCGTGAATTTTAGACGGGCGATGCTAACAAAGTAATGCAAGCATCTTGCTTGCTTCATCAAAAACAAAGTTTGTGAGCAAGATGCTCACAATACACTGCTCAAAAATCAGATTTAATTTTTTATTATCAAGCCCTGAATGAAAATTTTTTTATATGTCGTTTTGCGGGAAAAAATCATTCGGCAAGAAAATCCAAAAAAAAATCTAAATTCTTTTGAAGTTTTGCAATTTTTTTCATTAATTGGCTTTCATATTCATCGGCGTAATTTGTATGACAAAGAAAAAACGATAACCGAATGATTCACAATTAATTGCAAAACAATCATGGAGAAAAAACCCATATTGAGACTCGGCTTAGACATCGGAACAACTTCCGTCGGCTGGGCATTAACGGAAAATTTTGAAATCCCCGAAGACCTCAAACTTGAAGATGCGGACGAATTTGAACCTTCCCGTTTGCTGATAAAAGACGGAAAATATGCCGTCGGCGCGAGGATTATCCCGACAACCGCTGATGTGTTAAAAAATTTTAACAAAGGAGAAAATGTCAGCAAATGCAAAGACCGCACACAAAAACGCGGTGCACGGCGGCTGTTGCAACGTTATCGTGCGAGACGTGAGCGATTGCTGACCGTTTTGCGGGCGTTGTCATGGATTCCTGCTGATTTTCATGTGCTTTACGTGCGCGAATACACGGAAAAACAGCGAAAATATGCACGCGAATGCAAAAAATATCCCGATTGTG
>JBPOJO010000474.1:0-1946 GCA_052033485.1 Bacteroidota bacterium
AAAAACGGGCTTAGAATGGCTGATGTTTCGGTTTATTTTGGCAACGACGGGGATAAAGTCAAAGTTAAGGGGGCTTCATACAATCTTAAAAATGATAAAATCGTCGTTACCGAATTAGATGATAAAAACATTTTTACCGAAAAAAGTACGGCGGATTATTCCGAAAAAAAGTTTGCTTTGCCCAATGTAGCACCCGGAACAGTGATTGAATACATCATTGAGCACAAAACGCAGGATTTTACCGTGCCGCCCACAAGGTATTTTCAAAGAGACATTCCGGTAGCAAGAAGTGAATTGAAATGGGAATATCCCTCGCAAGTTTTGCGTTTCAATAATCTTTTTTTTGGTTATCAAGCACCGACAAAAACCGATAACGTAGAATTCAGCCGTTCTTATCAATATTACGGAAAAGCCTCAACAAATGCTTTTTCGGATAACATCAGCCGAGATAAATACGAAACTACTCTGACGCATACACGATGGATGTGGGTTTTGGAAGATATTCCGGCTATACGAAAAGAACCATACATGACGGCAGTTCGCAATTATTATTCGCGAATCCATTTTGTTTTAACAGAGTTTAAAATCAATCAAAGTCCGATTCTTCACCTCAGTTCTTGGAAAAATTTTTCAAAACATTTGAATGAATCAAAAAATTTTGGCGACTATCTCAAACTTGATACGGAAACAGCTAAAATTGCCAACCGTTTTAAATCCATAGAAAACCCTGTTGAAAAACTCGAAGCTATCAGAAAGTATGTCAACGAACTGATTCGTTTCGACGGAAATTATGGTATTTTTTCGGACAGACCGCTCAAAAAAGTGCTTGCGGCAAAAACCGGAAGCGTTTCGGAAATCAATCTTTTTCTCACAGCCCTTGCCAAAGAAGCCGGTTTAGCCGTTTGTCCCGCCATTCTTTCGACAAGAAGTCGCGGGAAACTGCTTGAACTTGTTCCGCAACCTGATATAACGAACTATGTCATTTGTATTTTGAAAAAAGACAACCACGACATTCCTGCCGATGCGACGGACATTAATATTCCTGTCGGCTTTTTGCCTACCGATTGTTACAACGAAAAAGCGTGGGCTGTGGAAGGCGAAAACGGCTTTTGGGCGCAAATTAAGCCCGAAAGAAATAATGTTTCAAAGTCAGCAGATATTAAAATTAATGAGGACGGCACGGTGGATTTGACATTCAAATACGGTTTCGGAAAATATGCCGCAATTTATTTTACGGAAGAAAAAGAGGAGTTGTTAAAAGAAATTAAACAGCGCGCCGGCGAATTATTTCCTGACGGAAAGATTGAAGAAATTGCCCCGATAAAGGAAACCAAGACGGAATCGGGCTATCAAGTCGAATACAGCGTGAAAACCAAAACTGAGCTGCCGGATATTTTCTACCTCTCTTTTCTCGAAAATTCTTTGATGGAAAAAAATCCTTTTGAGCTTGAAAAACGAAATTTTCCTGTCGAAATCCCTTTTCTCGAAAATTCAAATGTCATTATTAACCTTTCTTTCCCCGCAAATTTTCAAGTTGATGAGCTGCCTAAAAATGAAATTCTTCGCTTAGGAAACGGTGAAGGGCAATTTACGGTGCTTTGCAATCAAAACGGCAGCAGCGTCAGCATGGTTTGCAAAATGCAACTTCAAAAAAATATTTTTCAACCGGAGGAATACCAACCCTTGCGCGAATTTTACTCCGGAATTATTAAAAAGTGCGGAGAACAGATTGTTTTGAAGAAAAAAGGAAGCTGAGAAAATGTACAACGGACTTCAGTCCGTTAAACTTGCTCGGAGTAACGGACTAAACCGTCGTAAAAAAAAACAGACATCAAAACGGATTTTGATGTGTGTTTTTTTTGTAAAATCTTGGTCAATTTACAAAGTCAGCCTTTGACGTTCAACTTCATACAATAAAATACCTGCCGCAACCGATACGTTCAAAG
>JBPOJO010000727.1:0-1661 GCA_052033485.1 Bacteroidota bacterium
AATGCCATTCCGGACTTTTGTTCGATTTATGTTTTTGGGGCGGCATACTCACAAGGCTTGAAATTGCGGCAATTATTTTGGTCTTAAAAAAGTGGACAAACGACGTGCCGACCGTCTATCACGCTTGGTTGTTGCGACACGGAAAAGAAATCAAAAGACACAATATTTTTAACGGTTGACGAATTGAATAAATTCCTGTTTTTGAAAAAAAATTCTTACATTTGCATCTGCAAAAAATAATTTTTTCACATGAAATCGCCAAAAATAAACACAGACGAGCCGGAATTTATTGTCATTCCCAACCCGATTTACGATGTTGTTTTCCGCTATTTAATGCAGGATTACGACAGCGCGATAATTATTTTGTCCACTTTGATAAATGAAAAAATAAAAAGATTAGACTTTCAGCCGCTCACTTATGCCCAAAAAACGACCGTCAGCGAATACAATGAGTCGGTTCAAAAAAAAGTCAATAAACAATTTGAAAGAGAAAAGAAAAAAATTCTCAGCAATAAAATTCTGACAGCTTTTGAAAAAAATATAGCAATCAATGAAATAACCATTAAAGACCCCGCAACCGGCAAAGATGTGAAACTTTTGCACCTCGATTTCGCGGCGGTCATTGAAAAAGAAAACGGCGAGGAGGAATTGGTCATGATTGAGTTGCAAAAAGCCGCCATGGAAACCGATATTTTTCGCTTTAAACAATACATTTCGGAAAATTTTCACAAAAAAAGAAAAATCATTAAATCCGACCCCGACACGGGACAGGAAATTGAAATTGAGATGCCTTATCGCCTGATTCCTATTTTCATTTTGAACTTTAAAATTGAAGATGACATCAGCGATTTAATGATAAAAACACGGCAAATCAAAACGGGCATTTTTACGGGCAAAGAAATTGAGAATAAGAACAACTTTATTGACTATTTGAGTTATGAGCTGTATGTCGTGCAACTGCCTTATTTACAAGAGTTTGAAGATTACGATTTTGGTCAAGATGCGTACAGACAAAAATTATTTGCCTTGTTGAAACTTTTTGACCAAAAAGCCAAAAAATTTGATAATGAATATCGTCTGCGTTTATTTCGCCGAATTTTCCCGGGTTTTTTAGACCGCGTCATCCAACGCCTTCAAACCGCCGACGTTGACCATCCGGATTTGGAAAAACAAATGCAAGCCGAAGATTTTTATTTAAAACCTTTGATGCAAAGGGACAATAAAATCGCGTGGTTTATTTTGAACAAAACGGAAATGGAAACGAAGTTGAAAGATGCCAAAAAAGCCTTAAAAGAGGAAAAAAACAAAGCAAAACAGGCTTTAAAGGACGAGAAAATCAAGGCAAAACAAGCCTTGGAAGAAAAAAACAAAGCCTTAGAAGATGTAAAAAATAAGGCGAAACAGACTTTGGAAGACGAAAAAAACAAAGCGAAGCAAGCTTTGGAAGAAAAAAACAAAGCCTTGGAAGACGTAAAAAACAAAGCGAAGCAAGCTTTGGAAGAAAAAGATAGGGCTAAACAAGCTTTACAAGACGAAAAAAACAAAGCAAAACAACTTCAAACGGAGTTGGCTAAAATGTTGAAAGAAAGCGGCATGCCGGCAGAAGTCATTCAACAAAAAACAAATTTGACGATTGACGAAATTGAAAATATCTGAGCAAT
>JBPOJO010000320.1:0-4708 GCA_052033485.1 Bacteroidota bacterium
TTTTTGTTTGCATCTTCTGAAATAGCGTAGGCGAGATATGAACCTATTGCATTATTTTTCTCTGCGGATTTAATAAAAAGAGCCAAGGCTTCTTTTTTTCTGTCTTTATTTTTTAAATCATAATAAACTTCAATGCCTTTCTCGGTGTGTTTGTCCATTGAGAATTGGGCAAAAGCGTTGCAGGTAAAAACAATAAAAGCGAACATTAAAATCAAATTTTTCATTGTGTTAATTTGTTTAGATGTGAAAATAAGTACAAATTTATTTGGCTTCAAAAGCATAAAGCCAATAAGGGACTTTGCCTAAACGTTCCCTTTCACTTTCAAAGCCCATTCCACTTTCCATTACTTTCCCAAAATCAGGGTTAGGCACTTTGAAAGCAAGAGAAAAATTGGAAAGTTTTTGGATTTCAAAACTTACGTCTTTTTTGCTGCCCAAGAAAGTAAAAACAATGGCGTTTTTGTCGTGGGCTATGCAATAAGTGGCTTTTTCGGTTTTGCCTTTCACAAACTCAAATTCCGCTACGCCCTCACCCAAAAATTTGATTTTTTTTATCAAACCTTTGTAGGTATAGTATTCCAAAATTTGTTCGCCTATTTTGGTTTCCCATACATCAGCATTGCTGTACCGCAAAGGTGCTATGCCCCCGTTATCGTTTTGGTACATCACAAGATTTTTGGCATTTTTCCACTGTTTTCCTTTACCGCCTAATTGTTTCAAGGTTTTTTGCCACACTTCAAAGGGCGTAAGGCTTTCAATGTCGGCATCTTCTTGTACCTCTCTGCCAATGCCGTAAATTTTCCAAGCCGTTCCGTCCCAAGTGAGGTAAAAGTTATTGGTTACCTTGGCGGTTCTTTTTGTGCCAATAAAATCAATTTTTTTGCTAAGGCTAAGGTTGGCAATGGTTTTTCCGCAGTTTTTCACTGCCTCAATGGGTTGCGTCTGTATGTTGTTTAAGAACTTCATGCTGATTTCTTGCTCTTCCGTTACAAGCGAAATTCGATTGATGTATTGCTGAATGTTCACCTCTGTATATTTCCCTTCCAAATCATTAAACACACCCACATCTTCTTGCGCAAAAAGTTTTATGATGTGCTTTTTGCCCTTGTCTTGATTTTTGCAAAATTCTTCCAAATAAGCACAGTAGGTCTTCACCAAGTCCCTCGCTTGTTTATCCTGTTCAGCTGTGAGATTTTGCGCTCGCAATTCTCCGCATAATAAGGCAAAAAAGAAAATGTAAATAAGTTTTTTCATATTTGTACAACGGACTTTAGTCCGTTATTTTTGTTTGTTTTAACGGACTGAAGTCCGTTGTACATTTCGCACACCCTGAAGGGCGTGTAACATGTTTTAACGGACTGAAGTCCGTTGTACATTTCGCACACCCTGAAGGGCGTGGTACTTTGATGCCGCAAAAATGCAACAAGCCGTATTCTAAGGCAAATAATTCTCCGGAATTCTATTTGGAATTCCGGAAATATAAAGTATAAATAGCTGATAGTAAGCAATATAGGATGTTATATTGCAAAAATGATTCTTGAAGAAAAAACTTATCCCCCCCCCAAAAAAAAAGGTTGTTACCAACTCTCTGTTCGCAACAACCTACTTTAAAAAACTACTTTTTTGTCGCAATACGAATGCCTACGCGGGCAAAATAAAATGCGCCGTTGCTGCCCATTTGAACAGGGTCCCAAGCTCCGCCCGATTCCGTCAAATCCGAGGAAGACATATCGGGATAAACATTAAAAATATTTTGCGCCCCAAGCGTGATGCCTATCAAATTGTTCGGTGCATAACGAAGCGAAAAATCCGTCGTGATTTTTGCCGAATAAACGTCTAAATCATTTTCGTCATAATTCCAATTCACTAATTTCACCTCGCCAAATCGGACAAACCGTGTTACAAAACTCCACTTTTGGTAAGAATAATCTAAGGTTAAATTGATTTTTGAGGGAGGAGCAGACGCTTTTACAAAATAACGCTCCCGCAAATCAAAATAAATATCCTCTTTCCCTGCCAAACGCGGTGCAGTTTTTACCTCATCAATGTTCAAATTGTTAAAGTTTGCCGCCAAAGTCGTGTTCAATTTTCCCGCTCCCACAGGCGTGCTGTGAGCCAAAATAATGTCTATCCCCGTCGTCGTTGTCGACACCGCATTCGTGAAAAATTGCGCCAAACCGACATTCAATTTTTTCAAATCATCACCGATTTCTTCATCTTCATCGCTGAATTGTCCCGTCAAAACTACACGGTCATTCACTTTGACCATGTAGCCGTCCACCGTCAAACTCAAATTTGAAACAGGGGTAAATGTGAAACCAAAACTGCCGTTTAAGGACGTTTCCTCTTTCAAAGCAGGAATCCCCAACGATTGCGTGATGGCACTCCCGTTGCGCGCCAAAAGCACATCAACAGCGTTTCCGTTGACAAAATTGGTGAAGGTAGAGTTGAAATACATCTGCGCCAATGAGGGGGCGCGAAAACCCGTGCTCACCGAACCGCGAAATGCCAACATCTCCCCCAAAGCAAGTCGCGACGCTAATTTGCCCGTCAATGTGGAACCGAAATCACTGTAATTTTCAAAACGACCCGCCGTGCCGACCGTCCATGATTTACTTACATCTGCCTCAACATCAAAAAAAACGCCGATATTGCTGCGCCCTTTGTTGATTTCGTCGCTCGGACGATAGCCGGGAAAGCCCTGAGAACCGCCCGCTTTGTCGGGATTGTAATTTTTCCAAGAAGCCTCTTCGCCCGCAAATATTTGATACGTTTCGGTGCGATATTCCGCTCCGAATGCGAGGTTCAGCCCTTTTAAGGTTTCTTTAAAATAACGGTTAAATTTCAAACCCGTGTTATTTTGCATCAAAGAAAAACCGCCCGCGTCAAACGAAGTCGGACTTGTTATGCCGATGGAGGTATTCAAAGTATTATTCACGAAGTAGTTAAATTGGTTGTAACCGATTGTATTATAGACATCTGCGTCCCATTTTCCCCATTTATCATTCATGCCTACGGTCAATGCTGCATCGTTGATTTTGCTTGAAATTAAGGGGTCAAAACCGTTCGGATAAATTTCGGGAATATTTCGCTCACTGTCCGCCGTCCTTGTCCACGCATACGCATCGCCGATTCGGTGATTGTACCCGCCGAAAGCGTAAAAACTCCTTTCGGCACCTGCTTTGAAACGCGAATTAAGGTACAGAGAGGCGTTTTGCATTTTGGGGTCGCCGTATTCGCGCCTCGCAACGTCGGGGTGGGTGTTGGCGCGATTCGTGTGGTCGCGAAAATTGTAATCGCCCGTAAGATTGACATAACCGCTTTCTCCGACCGAAAAGCCGTAATTTGCATTGATATTGGTGTTTAAACCGTCGGTACTTTTGTCATCAAAACGGTATTTTGCTTGAAACATACCCGTATTGACGTTGGCGTTCAGTTCGTTGACATTTTTTTTCAAAACGACGTTTATCACACCTGCAATGGCATCTGAGCCGTATTGCGCAGCCGCTCCGTCTCTCAAAATTTCAATTCTTTCAATGGCAGCGGCGGGGATTGCGTTCAAATCCGTGCCCGTATTTCCGCGTCCACGCGAGCCGAAAAGATTGACCAAAGAGGATTGATGACGGCGTTTGCCGTTGATGAGCACTAAAGTTTGGTCGGGACCTAAACCGCGCAAGGAAGCGGGGTCGACGTGGTCGGCACCGTCGGAGCCCGATTGACGGTTTGAATTGAAAGAGGGCGCGGCGTATTGCAACAATTGATTGATGTCCAACTGACCTGTTTTGGTGGTAACTTGCGAAATATCAATTAAATCTACGGGTGCGACGGTTTCAATGACTGTTCTGTTTTGATTTCTTGTACCGACGATTTCAATTTGCGCCAACATATTGGCATCTTCTTCTAAGGCGACGTTGAATGGATTTTGTCCGTCGTAGGTCATTTCTACGGTTTTATAGCCGACGTAGGAGAAAGAAATTACGGCATTTTTGGCTATACCTGAAAGTTTATAATTTCCTTCAACATCGGTGATAGTGCCGTTAATAGTGCCTTTTTCAACTACGGTTGCTCCGATGAGGGCTTCGTTAGTCGTTTTGTCTGTCAATTTGCCCGAAACCGTATTTTTTTGGGCAAAAGCAAAGGCGGTCGACAGAGTAAAAATTAAAAATACGAAAATGTGTTTCATTTTGAAAAAGTTTACATTAAAAAATTGCTTATGCTAATTTCGGCTAAAATTCAAAAAACGCAATTTGCGAATTATTTTTTGATAAGGTTGCTTTTTTTGAAATATTTTTTGGCTAAAAGCTAAAAAAACAATGTTTTATAGCTGTTTTATTTTGATGTAAAGATAATTTTTTGTCAATAAAAGCAAATTTTATGCAAGCCAAATTAAAAACGGTGTTGATATTTTTTTTAGAAAAAATTATTGTAATTTTTTTTCAAAAAAAACTTGTAAGTTTGAATTTGTGCATCTACCTTGCGCACGCAAACAGAAACTTCGCCCCTTATCGGACTGAGCCGACGGCTTATCAAACCGAGTATAGCGACATTCGCAAGACGACACAATTTTAGTCTCGTATAGAGGTTTTTCTTGCAATTTTTTTCTTATGAAACTGTTTTTTTGCAAAAAAACAGACCTTTTATACTTTTGCCCTTATTCCGAAAAGACGATTTTTTGAGCTTTTTTGTTGAGTTTGGGTGAAAATGCGAA
>JBPOJO010000676.1:0-4366 GCA_052033485.1 Bacteroidota bacterium
GAAATTTCGACATCAACAAGTATTTCTTTCGCTTGAAAGTGCATGTTCCAAGGAATTGTAACGATGGTCAGCAACCAAAAAAAGGAGGCTATACCGAAAATCCAATCCGTTATGTTACCCATATTGATTTGAAGATAATTCCCGACAAAATACACTACCGCTGCAACGATGCCGACGGTAAAAAGAACTGAAAAAATTTCACTGAGTTTCATCAGGGCGACTGTTAAAGTTTAAAAAAAACAGGGCAAAATTTTTCTTAACTGCCTTTGAACGTGCAAGATAGAAAAAAAAGTAAATTTTTTAAATCAAAAAATAATTTTTTTTTTCATTTGCAAAGTCTTTCTGAATTAAGCAACTGTGCAAAAAAATGTTCAAAAAAATTTCATTGCAATAAATTCAAAGCGCAATACTTGCTTTTTTTTGCCTTTATGTGCTAATTCGCCTTTTCAAATTTGTAAAATTGCTTTCATGGCTGAATTATATGATTTCATACAACTTTTACGCTGCCTAAGTCTCAAAAGGGTTTGGAATATTTTTTTACTGCATTGTCAATTTTGGTATTCAAAAACGACTAAAAACCTGTATCATAAGGCATTACCTTACGCAGGTGCGTATGAACCGACAACGAGTTGTAATCTTAAATGCCCGATGTGTCCGAGCGGTTTGCGGAAATTTACGCGGGAAACGGGTTTTGCGGACGGAGAAAATTTTTACAAAATGATGCGGGAAATCGGCGATTATTTAACATATTTCATATTTTATTTTCAAGGGGAGCCGTTTTTAAACAAAAAAATTTTTGAATGGATTCGAATTGCTGCCCAAAGGAAAATTTATACCGCTGTTTCCACCAACGCCCATCACATTACGCCGGAAGTTGCCGAAAAAATAGTTTTGTCCGGTTTGAGTCGTTTGATTGTTTCGCTCGACGGCGCGTCGCAAGAAACATATCAGCTATACAGAATTGGCGGAAATTTTGAAAAAGTTTTGGAGGGTTTGAAAAATATTCATGAGGCGAAAAAAAAATTTGCGTCCGAATCGCCTTTTGTGATTTTGCAAAACATTGTTTTTAAGCACAATGAGCATGAATTAGGTGCGATTAAAGCATTGGGAAAAAAATATTCTGTCGGAAAAGTTGTCTTTAAAACGGCTCAAATTTACGATTACGAAAACGGCTCTGATTTCATTCCCGATGATAAAAATTATTCTCGATACGAAAAAAATCACGACGGCACTTACCGCATCAAAACGGGATTTCACAACAGTTGTTGGAAAATGTGGCATTCATTTGTGATGACGTGGGACGGGAAAATAGTTCCTTGTTGTTTCGACAAAGATGCCGAACATCGTTTGGGCGATATTTCTCAAAAAGATTTTCGCGAAATTTGGTTTGGTGAAAAATATCAATCTTTCAGGAAAAAAATTCTAAAAAATCGCCGCGAGATTGATATTTGTAAGAATTGTACGGAAGGTTTGGATTGAATGATGGAGCAAACCTATAAGGTTTTGAGTAACCTTATAGGTTTTTATTAATTTTTTCTAAAAAACTTGACAAACATCAGTTGAGCAGAAACGTTCCGCGACCGAATCCTCCGAAAGTTCAAAGAAATTGATGCTTTTAATTTTGGCATACATTTCTTGATATTCTTCTTTCGTTATCGCCTCATAAGGCATTTGCGCATAAACCCCTTTTTCCAATGTCGGCAAGAAACTGATGGATTTGAACGTGTATTTTCCGTATTCCAAAATCGTCTGAATTTGTGAAGCCTCCTCAGGTTTAAAAGTTATCGTGCACGATACTTGGTTGTCTGACCAAAAACGTTGCAAAAACATCGCTAAATTTGCCTGCTCCCAAATGCTCACTTGTTTTAAAGTTTTGCCCTCATTATGCACCGGAAACGATACTACCGCCGAAGAAGAATCTACTACGTCATCTTCAATATGAAAGCCCGCTTCCAATATTTGAGGCAAAAGATGTGAATTTTTGGCTATACGAATACGGCGAATGTAATATTCGTATTCCGGAAAATGACAACCCGCATTCACGCCCGCCAAAAGACTTACCGTGCCGCTCGGTTTGACGCTTGTTGTTTTAATGCTGCGCGGAACACAAAGCCACGAAGAATAAATCTCGTCCCAACGTTGAATTTCATTGTAACCGTCTTCTAACCAAGTTTTTAAGACATTCAAAGTGTTGTTGCTCAAAAAGTTTGTAACCCCCGAAACGGAAGTACCAATCCTGCGATTTCTTTTTTGGACTCGATTCGTTTCATGCCAAGATGTCGTAACCAAAGTGGCAGTTTTGCCAATCAAATAAGCAAATTTGAGCGTTCTTAAATAGTCCTCTTTCGATTCCGCACGCGAAGGAAAAGTTTCAACAAGGCAGCACAATTCGTAAGATTCCAAACTCTGTTCGCCGCATGGATTCGTTCCTTTAACTTTGATGTCTTTGTAATCCGGCTCGTCGCACATACGGCTGTAAGCACGGATATTTTCCAAAAAGATATACCCCGGTTCGCCGTTGATAGCGGTTTGATGCGCAAGTTCGCCGAATTCGGTATCGTCTCCGACCACCAAACTGTTATTTGAAGCCCAACCGTATTCTGCTCGATGCGCCATTTCGCCCTCATATTGCCCTAATTCCGAATTCCAACGGTAATCTTTCAGTTTTCTGAATTCTTCATTTTCGGCATTTCCTAAGGCAATTTGTGCGGTTCTTCTGACATTTCCTGCCACAACACACTGCCCGATGAGGTTCATAATGTCCGCAATACAAGTAACCGTGATGGTTTTTCCGTCTAATTCGTTGAGCACACGGCGAATTTGTTCGTGCATTTTTTCCAAAGGTTTGTAACCGGAAGAAATACCGCCGAAACCTTTAATAGGCGCACCCATCGGACGCACTAAGGAATAATCAAATTGAACCGGAACGGCTGTTTCGCTCGTAAATTGTTGAGAAAAATAGCTTGACAACAATTTTTCGAGGCTTTCGACCCAACCTTCGCGCGAATCGGGAATAACAAAAGTTTGCGGATTGCCGTAAGGCTTCGCAACTTTAACTTTTCCCGCTCCTTCGACATCAAACCCGACTCCGACCCCGACCATACTCATGTCCATCATAAAAGTATAGGGTTTTACGGCTTCCTGTAAGGATTTTCCGATATTTTCGGTCGACACAAATGCACAATTAAACAAGGCTTGACCGATATTTCTCTCGTGAATTATCGGCGTTCCCAACGCCCACAACATACGTCCGGGCGGTAAAAATTTCATTTTAAACATTCTTTCATACATTTCCTGCGCGGAACGTTGCGCTTTTGTATCGTTCCACCCTAATTCATTTTGGAGAATGTATTCTTTTTGCAAACTGTAACAACCTTCTACCACACGTCGGACGGTTTCAAACCACTGTTCGTTCGTGCCGTCTTCTTTCAGACGCGAATATGTGCGATAATAGGTCAAAAGCCCCAATCCGTTGAATCCAAAATCAGGTGCAACGTGTTTGAATTGACTGACAAAATTGTCGTCTAAGCGAAAAGACAAGTTCATAAGTTGAATTTGTGTTTAAACAAATAAAAAATGCTTCGGAATAAAATCCGACAATTGCTTCGGGAGAAACAAAAACAAATATGACTCCGGAATCAAAAGCCGGTTTTTCGATTTGAGCAAGCCGTGATTTAAAAAAAATCGTTTCGGGCGCGTACAGGTAGTTTTCGTTGTTTTTTACCTGCGACTTCCTGCTCAAAGTCGGAAAATCAAACGCAATAAAGCCCGAAAAAACAAAATATCAAAGCCGAAACTTTGATATTTTGTTGATAGTTTTTGGAGTCCCCTCAAAAAGCCTTTCCGCTGCAAAAAATTTTTTTTTTTAACATTTAGGCTAAAAAATCTCATTAAACGCACGCCTCGCACGGGGGAAAAGTATGTTATTTTCGAGGTGAATGTGTTTGTGCAAATCAGCTTCAAAATCTCGGAGCATCAAAAGTGTCGTTTTGTAGGTCTGACAAGCATCGGCGGGCGGCGTGTAATGCCCGCTGAGAGCCGCTATTTTGTGCAATCTTTCGCCTTACGCATCGTGCTCGAGTTCCATCATTTTTATCGGGTTTTCAATGTGTCCGAAGGGTACATTAGTCGGTTTGCTTTGATTTCTTTGTGCTTCCGTTAAAGTTTTGATAAACGGAAATAAAATTCGCTCTTCTTTCATCATGTGCATGAGCATTGAGTCATACACTTGTGCAAAAATATTTTTAATTTCAAACAATTCAGGGTGATTTTCACCGTGAACCGAACATAGTTTTTCGAGAAAAGTCTTCAGTTGCGGTGATTTTTCGCGCACATACAAGTGATGTGTCGAAACAATATAATCAAT
>JBPOJO010000710.1:0-3541 GCA_052033485.1 Bacteroidota bacterium
TTGACAATTCACGAGGGTTATGAGGGGCAATCCTTGTGGTCTCCCGACGGTAAAAACATCGCTTTTGTGAGCAATCGTTTCGGACATGATGACGTTTTTGTGATTCCGGCAAGCGGCGCAGGGCAAACGCGCCGCCTCACATTTCACGGCGCAAAAGATGTCGTAACCGATTGGCACGGAGAAACAATTTATTTTTCGACAAGGCGCGAAAATGTTCATGCGGAAAGAGAGCGCGAAACGCATCAAATAGCACAAACCGGCGGAACTTCAAAGCTGTTTTTGCAATCGCTCGGCGATGAGGCTGTTATTTCGCCCGACGGTCGTTTTGTCGCCTACACACGCGGTACGAACACGAACGACCGCTATGCCTACAAAGGCGCGGCACAAAAGGATATTTGGCTTTTTGATACCAAAAAACAAACTTTTTTGCCGCTCAGTCGGTACGAAGGCAACGACATCAACCCGCAATGGGCGGACAGCCGAACCCTGCTTTATATCTCTGCGCAAAGCGGAAAATTCAATATTTACAAAGTTCAAATTGACGAAGCGGGTCAAATCAAAGAAAAACCCGTCGCAATCACCTCATATAAAGAGGATAACGTGCGTTACTTTAAAATTGCCGAAAACGGAAAAACATTGGCTTATGAATACGAAACGGATATTTATCTGACGGACTTGGAAAGCGGAAAAACTAATTTAGTTGAAATTAACATTCCTTCTGATTTTCGCCTCACGCCTGTCGAATACAAAAAAGAGAGCGGCAATATGTCGGCTTTCGCAATTTCGCCGAACGGCAAATTGCTTGCTTATTCCGTGCGCGGTGAAATTTTTGTAAAAGAAAACGGAAAAGACAAGCCTCGTTCCGTCTGCCTCTCGCAACATTCTGCAAACGACAAAAATCCCGCTTGGCTCAACGACAGCACGCTTATTTATGCAAGCGACCGTTTCGGACAATACGATTTGATTTTGGTGCGTTCGACTGATGCGACGGAAAAAAACCTTTTCAAAACACTGAAACGAGAAGAAATTCGCCTGACAGAAAGCAAAGAAGATGAAGAAGATTTTGTGCCCTCGCCCGACGGCAAAAAAATTGCTTTTAAGCGCGGTTTGGGGGATTTGATTGTTTCGGACATCACAGGCGGAGCTTTGAAAAATGAAGTTTTTTTGCAAAAATCGTGGGCGCAACCCTCCGGAATGGCATGGAGCCCCGACAGCAAATACCTCGCTTATTCGGCTGAAGACTTGCTTTTTAATGAAGAAATTTACATTCAGTCTGCGGAAGGCGGCAAACCGGTCAATATTTCGATGCACCCGAAGGCTGACAACAACCCTATTTGGAGTGCCGACGGCTCAAAATTAGGCTTTCTTTCTGCGCGAAACAACGGAAATTTTGATATTTGGTATGTTTGGTTGAAAAAAAGCGATTGGGAAAAAACCGAATGGGAACGTGAAAGTGAGGAAGAACCCGAAAAAGATGAAAACAAGCCGAACGGCAACGGAAACGGGCAAAACGGCAAAGAAAAGCCGGAAGAGAAAATTGTTAAAATTGTAATTGATTTTGATAAAATTTACGAGCGATTGGTGCAACTAACCTCTTTGCCCGGCAACGAATCCGATTTGAATATTTCAAAAGACGGTAAAACTTTTTATTTTGTTACGAACCGCAGCGGACGCTCAAGTTTTAAAGCCGATAACGACCTTTTTTCGGTCAAATTTAACGGAAAAGAAATGAAAAATTTGACATCAGGCAATCAAAGTCCTTATGCCCTTACGCCTGACCGCAGTTTGAAAAATTTATATTTTTTAACAAAAGGCGGACGATTGACTAAAATTGACCTTTCCACGTCAAAAACGGAAAATTTAGCTTTTACGGCAAGTTATTCCGTCCACCACGGCGCGGAAAGAATGCAAATTTTTAATGAGGCTTGGCGAACCATCAATAACGGATTTTACGACCCGAAATTTCACGGGCGCGATTGGGACGCTTTACGCAAAAAATACGAAAAAAGAGCCGAAAAAGCAAGTACGGAGCGTGATTTTCGCGATGCGGTCAATAATATGCTCGGCGAAATTGATGCCTCACACATGGGTCTTTACGGAGCAGACCGCGCCGTTTTGCCTCTCGAAACTACCGGTTTGCTCGGCGTTGCGATTGAGCCGCTCAAAGAAGGCGTAAAAGTTTTGCGTGTTGTGCCGAATACGCCTGCAGACCGCGAAAAATCAAAATTGACCGCAGGCGACGTGATAACGGCTGTTGACGGCGTGAACATCACAAGCGCGGACAATTTTTATGCTTTTTTTATCAATAAAACCGATATTGAAGTGCTTTTGCAAGTGAAAGATGCCGGCGGAAAAATGCGTGAAGTGGTCATTATCCCCGAAAATTCCATTAATACGCAACTTTACGAGGAGTGGGTGAGCGACAGACGCGCTTTGACGGACAAACTTTCGGGCGGCAAACTCGGTTATTTGCACATAGAAGGCATGGATTGGGAAAGTTTTGAACGTTTTGAACGCGAAATAACCGCCGTGGCAGAGGGCAAAGAGGGCATTGTCATTGATGTTCGCTACAACGGCGGCGGTTGGACGACGGATTATTTGATGATAACACTCGGCACGAGACAACACGCCTACACCGTTCCGCGTGGTTCGGCGGCGGATTTGGAAAAAGAGCACAAAAATTTCAAACAATATTACCCTTACAGCGAAAGATTGCCCTTTGCGGTTTGGACAAAAAGCAGCATCGCACTTTGCAACGAGAGCAGCTATTCAAATGCCGAAATTTTTTCTCATGCCTATAAAAACCTGAAAATGGGCACTTTGGTCGGTATGCCTACCTACGGCGCGGTGATTTCGACAGGCGGCAGAACGTTGATTGACGGTTCGTTGGTGCGTTTGCCTTTCAGAGGTTGGTACTCATTTCAAGGCGACGAAAATATGGAACTTGTCCCCGCAAAACCCGATGTTTTGCTCGATAATGCCCCCGATTCTAAATTTAAAGGGCGTGATGAGCAGTTGGAAAAAGCGGTACAATTGCTTTTGAAAAAATAATTGTTTCCTTTTCGGGTGCTAAAATCGTAGTAAAATAATGGGCAAAATTCCGATTCGCCTGTATGATTTTGGAAAAAATGCGGTAAAAAAGCACGAAATGATGAGACGAAACGGAATAAATTGTCGGAAGGCTACTGTTTAGCCTGAAAGTATTGTCGGCATCTTGCCGGCTAAAAAAAAGGAGTCAATTTTACCTTTGCGCGCAGACATGCTAAGCGTCAGAAAACCTTAGCGTGTTTGCGCGTTTTTTTCATTTTTGAAAAGATGTTTGCGCTTACGGAAATGCAAAAAAAAAGCAAAACAACGTTTATTTTCGAAAAAAATTTTGATATTGCGCAAAAATAGATTTGCGTTCAGTATTGTATTTTTGGCATTTAGGTTCAATAATTACCCTAATATTCTGTCATGAAAAACATAAAAAACTTTTCCTATCCCCTTGTTGTCGGAATTTTGGCAATTTTGATTTTTTTAATGATGCAAGCGGGACAGC
>JBPOJO010000600.1:0-4924 GCA_052033485.1 Bacteroidota bacterium
TAAAACTGCCGCTTTTTCTTTTGCGCTAAGAGAAGCAAACAATTTTCTTTTGTCATGATTATTTGAGATTGTATTGTGCAATGAATAAGCATTGCGCTCAGACGGTAAAATTTCTGCTTCACGCATATTACATGCAGCAAAATTAAGAAACAAGATGAGGACTACCGCAAAAACTTTGATTTTTTTCATTTGAAATGAAACTTTTGAGTTTTAAAAACGTTTAAAGAAAATTTCATTTTCATGACGGCACAAAAGTAAAAGTAAAAGAGTGCAAATTTTTATTGTTAAAAAATAGTAATCAAAAGTTAAAAAAGTAATTACCTGAAATCTTAAACAGACTGTACCTTATTTTCCGCTGCCCTTATAATTGTGTTTTCTCAAACAAGGGCAGCAGTTGAGGTTTTTTTTCAAAATCATTCAAAATCCAACTCAATAGGTGCAAAAATAGGATTAGAAGTCAAATTTGCTTTACCTTTTCCTTGGTTTTGTTATTCTGCTTCAACATTACAAAGTCCACCTTATTTTTTCCTTGCGAAAAATGGGGAGCATTATAGTTTTTTTTCTACTTTTGTGCTTGTTTGAATCGTGGTGATGTAAATTCCCGCCTTCGCCAAGCTCTGTAAAACGCCGACCGAATGCGCAAGCCTTGCAGTCGGCAATTAAAACTTAATCCATGAATATCTACGATTGGCTTGTGCTCATCGGCACACAAATTTTTATTGTCGTTTACGGTCTTGTCAAAAGCCAAGAAAATAAGGATATGAAATCCTATTTGCTTGGGGATAAAAAAATGAATTGGCTCACCATCGGTTTGTCTATCATGGCTACGCAGGCAAGTGCGATAACTTTTCTCTCTACACCGGGGCAGGCGTTCGGCGACGGTTTGCGATTCGTACAATTTTATTTCGGAATGCCCATCGCGACCGTTATTTTGTGCCTCACCGCTATTCCGGTCTATCAAAAACTGAATATTTTTACGGCTTACGAATTTCTCGAAAAAAGATTTGATGTCAAAACCCGCACTTTGGGGGCGTTTTTGTTTTTGATTCAACGCGGCATCGGTGCGGGCATTACGATTTACGCACCATCAATTATTTTGTCGGGCGTTTTGGGTTGGGACATCACGTGGACAAACATCTGTATCGGCGCGATTGTCGTGCTTTACACGGTTACGGGCGGGAGCAAGGCGGTCAGTCGGACGCAAAAGCAGCAAATGATAATTATTATGGTCGGAATGTTCATCGCGGCGGCGGTCATTTTTTTGCGCCTTCCCAAAGATATTTCCGTCTTGCAAACGCTTGAAATAGCGGGAAGTATGAACAAACTGAACGCGGTAGATTTCAAATTTGACTTTAACGACCGCTACAATTTTTGGTCGGGCATTTTGGCGGGCACATTTCTTTTCTTGTCATATTTGGGTACAGACCAATCGCAAGTGCAACGGTATCTCGGGGGAAAAAATGTCGCCGAAAGTCGTTTGGGCTTATTGATGAACGGTCTTTTGAAAGTACCTATGCAGTTTTTTATACTTTTTATCGGCGTGTTGCTGTTTGTTTTTTACCAATTCAATTCTCACCCTGCCCTTTTCAATGCTAAAAATCTAATTTCGACAACACAGCAAGAAGAATATTTGAAAATTGATGCAAAATATCAGCAATTACAAATCGAAAAACGCAAACAAATCGCTTTTTTGACCGAAATAAACGGCAGCGAAAAACAAAATGCCTCCGCGGAATTGAAAAAAATTGAAATCGAACAGAAAAATTTGCGCAAAGAGGCGGCGGCACTTTCGGCAGGCATTGATGCCTCAAAAACGCTCGGAAGCGAAGAAAATTCAAAAATTAATAAGATTTTGAGCAAAGATTTGGATTATGTTTTCATTACTTATGTCTTGGATTATTTACCGCACGGGCTTATCGGTTTGTTGATTTCAGTCATTATTTCTGCCGCAATGTCCTCCGCTTCGTCCGAATTAAACGCTTTGGGTTCGACGACGGTTGTGGATATTTACAATCGTTTTGTGAGCAAAGACCACAATGAAAGTCAATTGGTGTTAATTTCAAAAATTATCACAGTCCTTTGGGGTATTTTTGCGGTTTTGTTTTCCCTTTTTGCCGAAAGGTTGGAAAATCTCATTCAGGCGGTCAATATTGTCGGTTCATTGGTTTACGGGGTTGTTTTGGGTATTTTTATGACGGCATTTTATCTCAAAAGAGTTCGCGGCAATGCTGTTTTTTGGGCGGCAATAGCAACGGAAGGGATTGTTATCTTACTTTTTTGGTTTGATGCAGTGGCGTTTTTATGGCTCAATCCGATAGGCTGTTTGCTCGTGTTGTTTCTTTCCTTGTTTTTCAGTTTGTTTGTCAAAGAGCGAACGGAGTAAACAAGTTGCGGATTAAAGTTTTTGCGGCAATTCGCCGTTCTTTGCGTCTTCACAAACGACCTCGTGATGCGGTAGGTTTTTTGTCGTTTGTGAAGTCCCAAGCGATTACGAAAGAATTTTTGTTACCTTGTTTTGTGCAGTCGGAGATTGGATATTTCGATGCGGGTGCTCCTCAATGTGCATCTTATAGGCTAATCTTTTGACTCAAAAAACATTTTTTTACGATTTTTTTTTGCACATAATTGTCTTTTTTAAAAAAAAATCGAAATTTGCATCAAAAAAATCGAAATTTGCATCAAAAATATCAATTATGCTCAAGCACCTCAATATTCAAAATTACGTCCTGATTGACAAACTTGAAATTGATTTTTCGAACGCCTTTAACGTCATCACGGGCGAAACCGGCGCGGGAAAATCCATTCTTCTCGGCGCAATCGGAATGTTAGAAGGAAAGCGTGCCGACACTAAAGCTTTGGCAGATTCGGACAAAAATTGTATCGTTGAGGGCACTTTTGACGTGAGCAAACACGCGCATCTTAAAGCTGTTTTTGAAGACGCGGAAATTGAATTTGAAGATATTTGCCAAATCAGACGGCTCATTAATCCCTCCGGAAAATCTCGTGTTTTCATCAACGATGCCCCCGTTACGCTTGAAGTTTTGAAAAAAATCAGCGAACATCTTTTGGACATTCATTCACAACACGACACACTTTTGCTCGCTTCGCCCGACTATCAACTTCTCCTTTGCGACCTCTACGGAGAACTTGAAGAGCTTAAAAATCAATACTTTACGCACTTTCAAGAATGGAAAAAAGCGGAGAGTAAAAAGAAAAAAATGCTCGACGAAATTGCGCGAATGAAAAAAGAATATGACTATCATCATTTTGTTTGGAAAGAATTAGCCGATGCTGCACTCGACAATATTGAACAGGAAAAATTAGAAACGAAATTAGAAAAAATTGATAATATTGAACTGATAAAAAGGCAATTTTTTGCCGCAGCAGCCTTACTTTCCGGCGAAAGCGGCGGCGCGGAAACACAAATTCGCGAGGCTTTGCAGCTTTTTAATAAAACAAGTCAATACGACCCAACTTACCGCGAACTTGCCCAAAGATTGCAATCGGTTTTTCTCGAATTAAAAGACATTTGTCGCGAAACCGAAAGTATTTCTGAAAATCTTTTTACGGACGAAGAAGAAGCCGAAAATATTCGCGCGCAACTCAATAAGTTAAATATTTTGTTAAAAAAACATCAATGTTCAGATGTGCGGGAATTGATTCGATTACGCGAAGAATTTGCTCAAAAAATTCAAAAAATTGATAATTTTGACATTGAAATTGACCAAATTGAGCAACAAATTGCAAATAATTTGGAAAAAATGTGTCTTATCGCGCCTGTTTTGACGAAAAAAAGGCAAGAAACTGCCGAAAAACTCTGCCAAAAAGTGAACGTTTGGCTCGGCGAACTTGCAATGCCGAATGCGCAACTTTTGCCGCAAGTAACCGAAACGGATTTTTCGCCGACCGGAAAAGATAAAATTGCTTTTTTGTTTTCGGCAAACAAAGGAATTAGCCCTAAATCCTTAAAAGATGCTGCTTCGGGCGGCGAATTTTCGCGCTTAATGTTGTGTTTTAAATATGTACTTGCCGAAAAAATTGCTCTTCCGACCATTATTTTTGACGAAATTGACACGGGAATTTCAGGCGAAGTTGCCATGAAAGTCGGAAATTTATTGGCGAAAATGTCCGAAAAACATCAAATGTTGGTCATTTCGCATCTTCCGCAAATTGCGGCAAAAGGCGACGCACATTTTTTTGTTTTCAAAGACCATTCCGGCGAGCGTACTTTTTCGCAAATGCGCCTGCTCACACACAAGGAGCGCGTGCGCGAGATTGCGCAAATGATTGGCGGCGCACATCCGAGCCAAGAAATTTTGCAAAGTGCCGAACAACTTTTGAACGCAAACGTGCATTAAGCCTTTCGCAAACAGTCAAGCAGTGATTTCACCTTTTGTGATTTCCGAGCACAAAAACTGTCAGGCAGGTTGGCAAAATAGTACTGCCGGCTTCTTGTCGCTGAATTTTAGATTTTGCCGTGTCGTAATTATTTAGCAGGAGTTTACCGTGAGCTTTAGCTTGCGGATTTAAGGAGAAAAGTATTCTCAACAAGCGAGTGTAAAGTCGCAAGCTAAAGCTCGCGGTACATTCTTGGGCAAACCGGCTAAATAGTTTTGCCGTGTTATTTTTATTATCATAAACTACTGAAAATCAATGGTTTTACGTTTTTTTGTTGATGGCACAAAACAACGACAACTCCATTAACATCGGGCAAAAAAACGATACATTGTCAAATTTTTTCCTCAAAAAAAAATAAAAAGAATTGTATTTCGAAAAAAAATCGTAACTTTTGCGCTCAAATGCAGAACAATGGCAGAAGATAAGGAAAAACTTAAAAAAATAGAGGCATTACAAGCTACGCTCTCGAGGTTGGACAAAACTTACGGCAAAGGCACGGTAATGAAATTGAGCGATAATAAAGTAG
>JBPOJO010000160.1:0-1967 GCA_052033485.1 Bacteroidota bacterium
CTGATTTTTCGTTCAACAGTACGGTGGCTTTTTATGAGCGCAAAATTGCCGAAAAACAAAAAACCGACAATATTTTCAGAGACCATTTTTTTGCCATGAAATTTCTTGCGGGTGAGAATAAAATTGAAATTAAAAACGCTTTTCCTTGTGTAACAGAGGCTGATTTTGAAAAATACAACAACTCCAAATTGCTCATCAAAGACCAATGGGCTTCGCATCCGCGCACGGAAGACCGCATAGCAAGATTAGAACAAACGGCTCTTTTCGCCGAAAAAATTGATTTTGAACCTGCAAACACACTTTTTTTTAATATTGAAAAATTGCAAGGAGAATTGACCGAAAAAATGTTTAAAAACGTTCAATACAAAGGGGAAACAGTTAAACTCTCGGCGGAAAAATTTCAAAATGAGTTTGTTTCGCGCTTTTCGGAAGATACTTTCCCTAAAATTTATAAGGGCTATTACGATAACAAAAATCTCTTTCCGATTAATCTTCAAGAGACGGCAGAAAATGCTGCTGAGGCTGCTTTTGAAGATTTATTTTCCGACGAAATCATTGAGTTACTCAATTTTTCTTTTGCTTTACAAAAAGATATTGAAAAGATTGTGGAGATAGACAAGGGCGAAATCAACGTAAAATCGTTTGACTACGACGGCATTAAGTATAAAAAAGATGACATTTCGCTGCTTCTGCCGAAACTTTACATTGAATTAGAGCGGGTGCTTCAAAAGATTAAAGAAAACGACTTTAAAATTTACAATTTTTTCATTAATTGCGAAAAGGAAAGCGGAAAATCGCTTGTTTTGGAAAGTTTGTACGACGATTATTTTCGATATGATGCAGAGTCGGAAAAAAATTATGTTCTTTTGAACGAGGTTTCGAGAAAGTTTCAAATGCTTTTCGGAACATCAACTATCGAGCAACTTAATGTGAATTCTTCCAATCTTAAAGAGTCTGAAGCCGCTTTAAAGCAAAGCATGAAAGAAATTTTAGAGGACGAAAAGTTTCAGCCTGTCCTCACAAAGGAGATTCGCGATAGTTTTGATTTGTATCTCTCAAAAGATTGGGATTACATGGGGACACAAATGTTCTTTGAGGGTAACATAACGGTTGGTCGTACTGCAATAAATAATTATGCACAAATTTTGTCGCAAGAATTTTTTTATTTAAAAAAGAAAATTTTAGCTTATCAAGCCGAACTTTATCTTGCGCATAAAAAAATGCCTTCAAGTTTTATCAAACCTATTTCAGAATGAACAAAATTACCAAACTTTTTAAAATCCAATACCCTGTCGTTCAGGCAGGTATGGTGTGGTGCAGCGGTTGGAAATTAGCCCGCGCCGTGAGTGAAGCAGGCGGATTAGGCATGATAGGTGCCGGTTCGATGAATCCCGAACTTTTAGAAGCGCATATCGCAAAGTTTCAGGCGCATTCTCAAAAACCGTTTGCCGTCAATTTGCCTTTGCTTTATGCGCACACGCCCGAACACATCGAAGTGATTGTGCATAAAAAAGTGCCGATTGTCTTCACCTCCGCAGGCAGTCCGGAAAAATGGACGAGCAAACTGAAGGAACACGATATCACGGTCGTCCACGTGGTTTCAAGTTCGCGTTTTGCTTTTAAAGCCGAACAAGCGGGCTGCGATGCCGTAGTTGCGGAAGGTTTTGAAGCGGGCGGACACAACGGTCGGGAAGAAACAACGACCCTCTGCCTCAT
This sequence comes from Bacteroidota bacterium, assembly GCA_052033485.1. Lineage (GTDB taxonomy): Bacteria > Bacteroidota > Bacteroidia > Cytophagales > Bernardetiaceae > JBPOJO01. Next base: position 1,717 of record JBPOJO010000160.1, read on the forward strand.
TCCTGCCGTTGCCGATGCCGTCAAAATTCCCCTCATTGCGGCGGGCGGAATCGCCTCCGGAAAGGCAATGCTCGCCTGTTTTGCACTCGGCGCGGAAGGCGTACAAGTCGGTACACGATTTGCTGTCAGCGCGGAATCCTCCGCTTCGCAAGAATTTAAAAAAAGAGTTCTTGCAGCAAAAGAAGGCGAAACGGAGCTTGTTTTGAAGCAGGTTACACCCGTCAGAATGTTAAAAAATGACTTTTATCATA
>JBPOJO010000738.1:0-8645 GCA_052033485.1 Bacteroidota bacterium
GTTTTTTTGCCTAATTCTTTACCATTTTTAGTTTCTTTCGTAAAAAATACAGTTGAGAAAGAAATGTAAAATCAGCGGCAATATACCAAAATTTTCAAAAATGTTTTTTTTACGAACGATTGCGCAAGTACTTTTTTTGGAAAAAAAAGGCAGTTTTTATTCTGACAAAATGACAAGCAATTGAATGTTTTTTGCGTTTAGTACTCCAAAAAACAAAAATAAATGCAAGCAGCTATGATAAAAGCAACCAAAATACTCCTCAAAGGAGAAACCTGAAAAAGATAGATTTGCGCTACATTCGGGCATTATTGGGGCAGGAAAGCACCAAAACCACCGAAATTTATACGAACGTAACTACCAAGGGGTTCGAGCAAATAAAAAGTCCGTTGGATAATTTGGACATTTGAAAAGTATCCGCCCGAGCAACCCCATCTTTCCAACCAACAAAAATTGTTTACAGCGGAGGCTTGTAAATTTAAATGAGCAGATTTTTATCAAAAAATTGGGGGAGTAAATTTTTGAGTTCGGACATTTTGGTGTCCTGAATGTGGTTGATAACATAAACTAACCACTTTTCGGGATTGATATCGTGTTTTTTGCAATCCGTTCCGCCCCCTCCGGTATTTTTTACGCTACTTATACCAAGTCGGGTACGAAATACCGTGTTTTTGAGCAAATGCTTTGACAGTTTCGCCTGATTGTTCATAGATTTTTTAAAATTATAAAATACCCCCCCTCGTTCGTCTATGAACTTGACTTTATTTCTAAATCTTATGGTAATTACTTCATAATGTGCGTCCGAGCTTATAGTGAATTCCGAGTAATCTTTCGCACAAATTGAGTTTTCAATTTTCTGAAACTCTGATATTTGATTTTTTTTTTGTAATTTGTATTTTTTTAAAACTCCGTTTTCATTGAATCGAACGACAAGAATTTTATTTTCAAAAAAAATATCCGCGTATTCTTCTGTCCGTGAAAAACAACCGGCAGAAGAAAATTTGATTTTTATGCTGTCATTTTTAGTTAAACTGTCCAAAAATGAGTAAGCGCAACAGTCCTCTTTGTAAGTATAAAACGATTTAGAAATACATATACTGTCGTAGTTTCTGTCCCTTAAATTGATTTCTTGCCAAAACTCCCTTCCTTCAATAAACAACCTGCACTCATTTTTGTTAATTCCGAAAAATCTAAATGTGCTGTCATTGTAAGTACTCCAAAACATTGCATCGGGGGTAACAAGCAAAAATGAAGAGATGTTTTTCCTTGCTCTTTCAGTAGTTTCTTTTTCAAATTTTATGTAAAAATTTTTCTTTTGTGAAATTTTTACTTTTGGCAAAACGTGCAATTTAGCATGAAAGTAAAAAACGCGGTCAAATGAATTAAAGTGTGTATCACTGATATGGATAGAGTCGGCTTTTGCAAATACTTCACCCTTTTCCGCTCGCACCCCTTGTTGCGTTCTTTTTTCGACGCAAGAAACAACAGTAGCTAAAATTACCCAATAAATGAAAAATTTTTCCATAGTATTAACATTTTTAATTTCAATTCACCTCACGCTCACTCCAATAATTCATCAAAATAACGGGCAGCAAACCGATGAGCACCATCACAACCGCAGGGACGGCAGCTTGTTCGGTTAATTCTTGGTCGGCAAGTTCAAAAACTTTTACGGACAAAGTGTCAAAATTAAACGGACGCAAAATCAACGTCAATGGTAATTCTTTGATGATGTCCACAAAACTCAGCAATAATGAAGCTGCAAAGGCTTTTCGCAATAAGGGAAAATGAATTTTTGTTAAAATAAAAAAATTATTTTTTCCCGCAATTTTTGCCGTTTCATCAAAATGTACCGAAATTTTGTCCAATCCGCTGCTCACCGAACCTAAGCCTACCGCCATAAAACGCAGCATATATGCCGCAAGAAGCACTTTCCACGTGCCTACAAACCAAAAAGAGTTTTTTTCAGAAAAAAGAAAATTTAACTCATTTTCCAAAAAAAGAAAAGCAAACGTAATGCCGACGGCAATGATTGCTCCCGGACTTGCATAGCCGAATTTTGTCGCCGCAACGCTGAATTTGAGCAAAAAATGCGGCTGCAAACGGCGCGAAAACGCAAAAATCATGGCTGTAATCGTTATCAGTAATGCCGAACCGAATGCAAGCGATAAACTCCTGCCCGTCATCAACCAAAATTCGTTCGTCAACACAATTGAGTACGTTTTCCATGCCCAAAAAAGCATCTGCAAAAAGGGGAAAATAAAACCCAAAAACAAGGGAATAAAACAAAGTAAAAATGCCGAAAAAGCACGGATTCCGCGTATTTCCTCCCGATAAAGGCGCGTTTTACTGTTACTTTTTTTTTCCGAAAAAAATTTCCCCCGCCGTGAAAATTTTTCGAGCAACATCAGGCTTGCAACAAGCAACATCAGCAAGGCGGAAAGGCGAACGGCAGAAATTTTATCGCCCAAAGAAAACCATGCCTTAAAAATGCCCGTCGTGAAAGTGCTTACGCCGAAATATTTGAAAGTTCCGTATTCGTTCAAAACTTCCATCAGCACCAAAAAAACACCCGCAACAAGTGCAGGGCGCGCTATCGGCAGTGCTATTTTAAAAAAAATTAAGCTGTCGCTCTTGCCGAACATTCGCGCACTTTCGATTTGTGATTGCCCGTTTTTTGAAAAAGCCACCGACGCAAGGGTATAGATGTACGGAAACAAGGCAAGGGACATGATAAAAACAGCCCCCGGTAGGCTCAAAATGGGGATATGAATGTATTCTCCGAAAAATATTTGCAAAAAATTCTGCACACTGCCGCCGAGCGAAACCGCGTGCGTATACGTGTAACCCGCATAATACGCGGGAATCGCCAAAGGCAAAATCATGACACGACGGAGATATTTTGCCCCCAAAAACTCTTTTGTTTGTAAAATCCATGCGGCAGGCAAAGCCCATAAAAGCACCATTAAAACCGTCCCGGCGGCTACCGAAAAGGTTTCCGCGCCGTATTGCCAAAGCAGATTTTGACTGATGTGCTCCCAACTGCCCTCATCAGGCTGAAAAAGGGCATAAAAAATGTAAAAAAGCGGCAACGAAAGCAATACGCTCAAAATAAATGAACCGACCGCCCACAGGGATAGTTTGTTTTGCATGGATTAAAAAAAATTTGCCAACATCTTGGACTTCAAAAAAGCTAAATTTAGCCGGCAAGATGTCGGCAATACTATCACGCTAACACTTACATTCAAACAAAATCACAAATTTGATACAAATCCGTAATGAGCTTAATTTTAGGGTTATTTTCAGCATTTTTATCATGCTTGCCTTCCGGAACATAATAAAAAACATCTATACCAAAATTAACGCCGCCCTCAACGTCTGTTTCAAATTTGTCGCCCGCCATGACGGATTCCTGTTTTTGCGCCCCTGTTTTTTTAAAAGCATGGTCAAAAATGCCTTTTTCGGGTTTTTTGAAGCCTCCGGAGCACTCAGACGTAAAAACCTCGAGCAGATAATCTTTCAGCGCGGAATGTTCCACTTTGACAAGTTGTGTATCGCGAAAACCGTTTGTAACGGCATAAATTTTACAAGAATTTTTAGCTAAAAATTGTAAAGTTTTTTCCGCGTTCGGCATCAAATTCCCTTTTCTTGGACATTGATAAATAAAATCTTCGCCGATTTTAGCCGGTACATTTTTTCTGTCCAATCCTAATTCGTCAAAAATACGCGCAAAACGCTCTTTACGCAATTCTTCCTTCCCGATTTGATGTTTGTCGTACAATGTCCAAAGGGAATAATTGACTTTTTTGAACGCCGTAAAAAATAAATCAAAAGAAAATCCGAAATTTGTTTGAAATTCGTAATTTTCGTATAAATTTTGCAATGTTTCAAGCGCATTGCGTTCGAAATCCCACAAAGTGTGGTCGATATCGAAAAAAAAACTCTTGTATTTCGTCATGAAAACTCCTATCCGACTGTTAAAAATTTATCAGTCCTACAAATTCAAACTCTCCAAAACACGCACGTATGAGCTGTTGTCGGGGTTGTTAAGTGCCGGAACGGTCAAAAAACTGTTTTGGGCATTTGCCTTGTATTTGTTTTTTATCGCACTTGAATCGGTCTATTTTAAACCGCACAATATTGATTGGTTTTTTGAACGAGTTTTCATTGAGTACGGTTTTGAAGAACCCGAATTAATGAGTCGTCTCAAATTTTTTAATAGATTTGGTATCAAATTTTTCGACGGCAAAGTTAAAAATATTTCCGAAAGCAACAAAACGGAGCAATACAAAGAACTGATTATTCGAAATATGGATTTGCTCACAAGCTACCGCCGAACCGATTTAACTAAGCAACAAAGGCTGTCGGCGGATATTTTGCACAAATATTTGGAAAATGAAATTTTGAGATTTTCAGTCTACAAAGAAGAATATTTGGCAAATCATGTTTCGGGCTTGCACATCAGTTTTCCCGAATTTATGATTGAAGTGCATGAAATTAACAATCTTTGGGACGCAGAATCTTATATTTTGCGCTTGTCTTCTTTTGCTAAAAATATGGATAATTTGCGCGAAATCATGGATTTACGCGAAAATGAAACAGGCATTATGCCGCCGAAAATAGCACTGCAAAAAGTCCGAGAACAGTTAAATACTTTTGTCAACAGCCCCGTCGAATTTAATATTTTGTACTTGGATTTTCAATCAAAATTATCTAAATGCCGCAATATCAGCGAAATGGGCGAGCGAGAACTCCTCTACGAGGTTCGCGGAATCATTGAAGATGAAATTAAACCTTCGTATATGCGCTTGTACGAATATTTGGAAAGACTCGAACAACGCACGCATGAAGAAAGCAGCATTTATCATCAACCGAACGGCGCGGATTATTACAGCTATATGATGAAAATTTATTCGGGTTCGGATTCGACAATAGACGAAATTCATCAAATCGGTTTAGCCGAAACGGAAAGGCTGAAAGCGGAAACGAACGCAATTTTGCAGTTTTTGCAGAAAAATGACCCCAAAAAAAGTATGGCTGAAAATCTTATGTTTCTCGACGAAAAAGAACACTTTTTTTCAACCGACAGCCTTGCTTTTGCCGAATGTTACAATGAAATTAAAAACATCATCGGCGAAACATTTCTTTTTTTACCGCAAATTTTTCCCGTCAAAAATTTGCCGAAGCACTTCAAACTCACGCCGCCGAACATTAATTTTTTGGAAAGAAATGCCCTTTTGACGTACATTAAAACGGAAAATGACACGGTTTTCTTTTCAGTCAATGCTGAAAATATTCACCTGACCGCCCGACACGAGTTGCGCGGTATTGTGTATGAGGAATGTGCCGGAACTTTTTTGCAAAAATTTCTCGAAGAACAAATTCCGAATATGCCGACGTTCAGAAAAACGCTCGAATTTGTCGGTTTTGATGAGGCATGGCGATTGTACGCAGCGCGATTGTGTTTCGAAAAGTCTTATTTTAAAAACGAAATTGAGCTGCTTTCATATCTCAGACGCGAGTTGCTCTCCTCGGGAATGATTGTTGCGGATCCGGGCATTCACGCAAAAAAATGGACGCGCGAGCAAACGATTGCCTATTTGCACGAACTGACAGGCTATCCGAAAATCTTTTTGGCTGAAAAAACTGACGCTTGTATCGTGCTGCCCGCAAAATCCGTGATGCCGAAAATCGGACACGTGCGCATGAGAGATTTAAAAAACTATGCGGCTAAAAAAATCGGAAAAAACTTTAACGGTAATGATTTTAACTTTTTTATTGTGAAAAACGGGCAAATGCACCTCACTGTTTTGAATAAATTGGTCTTCGAATACATCAAAGATAAAAAGAACGGTCAATAAAAAAAGCCTGCCGAGTTTTTCGACAGGCTTTTTGCCGTATCAGTCAGTTTCGACTTCAAGTCCAAACTCGCCTAATACCTGCGGTATCCATGCGTTTAAACGACTTTCGGTTTTTTCGGGTTGATTGTCTTCATCAAGGGCTAAGCCGAGAAAATAACCGTCGCGAACGCCTTTAGAACTGTCAAATTCGTAGCCTTCCGTCGTCCATTTTCCGAAAACTTCGCCGCCGCGCTCTTTCACTTTGTCTGCAATGATGCCGATAGCGTCCACAAACCACTCGCCGTAACCCCATTGGTCGCCAAGTCCAAAAACAGCAACTTTTTTCCCCGTGAAGTCAATTTTTTCAAATTGCGGCAAAATGACCTCCCAGTCGCTTTGCAATTCGCCGTCATACCACGTCGGTGCGCCGAAAATGATATATTCATAAGCGTTCATCGCAGCAACTTCCGTTTCGGCAAAGTTGTGCAAATCAACGATTTCACTGCCGAGCATTTCGCCGATTTTGAGCGCGATATTCTCCGTATTGCCCGTATCCGAGCCGTAAAATAAACCTATCAGTGCCATATCTGTTTGTTTTGCGCTGCAAATCTATTCCAAAACAAGCGTAATGCAAAATTGTTGTCAAAAGACTTGTACGGAAAAAATAATTAGCTTTATTTAACCAAAATAACAAAAATCTTAATCCTGTTCAGGCTGAAATCTTGACAAACTATAGCCCGTTTTCATTTTTTCGGCAGAAAAAATTAAGGTTTAAAATTCCAAATTTCTGCCATTTTGTCAGGAATGCTTCCTACTTTGCGCGTTGTGTAATCAAACCACAAAAAACTGATTAAAGCACGCACAACTTCATTGCCGCTGTCTTGATTTTTGACTAAATGAAGCAACTCAAAACTGCGCAAATTCACATTTTGCGGCGCAAAAGCAACCGTCAAAATATCGCCGTAAAAAACTTCGCTTTTGTATTGTACCGTCAGTTCCGTCAAAATAATTCCACGTCCGAAACAGTCTAACTCGCTTTGATTCAGACTTTTCAAATAACACGAACGCGCTTCATGCAAAACAGACACAAGCGAATCGTGCCCGACATGATTGCCGTAATTAATGTCCGAAATGCGAATTTTTATTGAGGTTTCATATAAAAAATTCGCCGGTAAATCTAATTTTGTCCTCGCCATACAACAGATTTGACTTTATTTTAACTTCCTAAAACCGTATTGACAAAACATTTCACTTTTTCAGGCGCGGTGTCGGGATAAAGTCCGTGCCCTAAATTGGCGATAGTTCTGTGTGTGCCGAAGTTTCTTAACATTTTTTTTGTTTCCTTTTCAATCGTTTCAAAACTTCCGTAGAGTGTGCAGGGGTCTAAATTTCCTTGCAAAGTTTTTTTCGTGCCGACCAATTCGCGTGATTCGGCAATGTCCATGCTCCAATCCAAGCCGATAACGTCGCAGGAAGTTGCGGCAAGACTTTTTCGGGCAAAATATGCACCTTTTGCAAAAACTATGACGGGCACTTCCGTTATCGCATCGCAAATTTTTTGTATATACGGCATTGCAAAATTATCAAACTGTTCGGGCGATAAAATTCCTGCCCACGAGTCGAAAATTTGTACAATATCTGCCCCGGCGCGAATTTGAGCGCGCAAATATTGAATGCTGCTTTCGGTTATTTTTTCTAAAAGTTGATGACATAACTGCGGTTCGGTAAACAACATTTTTTTAGCTTTTGAAAATGTTTTTGAGCCGCTTCCCTCCGTCATGTAGGTAAAAATGGTGAACGGCGCGCCCGCAAACCCGATTAAAGGAACGCGATTGTGCAGAGCTTTTTTAACTAATTTTATAGCTTCCAAAACATACCCTAAATCACTTTCGGCATCAGCCACTTTAATTTTTTCCAAATCTTCCGCATTTTTAACCGTATTCGGAAAAAAAGGTCCCTTTTTTTCTTCCATCAAATAGGGCAAACCCATCGCTTCGGGAATAACCAAAATGTCCGAAAAAATGATTGCCGCATCAACATTGAGAATATCAATGGGCTGCAAAGTAACTTCCGCCGCTAATTCGGGGTTTTTCACAAATTCTACAAAATTTTTTGTACGCTCACGCACGGCGCGATATTCGGGAAAAACACGCCCTGCCTGCCGCATTACCCACACGGGCACACGCTCTACGGATTCTCCGCGAGCTGCGCGCAACAGTAAATCATTTTTTAGTTCCATTGTATTTTTGAGAGTTGAAATCCCATTTCGGCACAAAAGTCGAAAAAAACATCATTTTTTTTTCGTTTTTGGCTTTTTTTTTTGAAAAAAAGGCTCAAAAAAATTCACGCGCTTGTTGATTTATTCATTATCCGCAGTGAATAAGTATTTGTTTAAATTTAATTGTGAAAATTAATCTGACCGCTGTTGTCCTATCTCCGCAAATGACTTGCAGTGCAAATGAAAAAGTCGCTTGTAAAGACACAAGTAACGGCGGGCAAATCACAAGTATTCCCTTTCGGGTGATAATTTCTTACTTTTTTGTGGCGCGATTTTCCAAAATCGTGCAGGTGAATGGATTTTACCCGTTATTTTACTGCGATTCTATAACTCGAAAGGGAATAATTTTGTTCGAAACTTATTTAGAATTATTATTTGTTAAAAATCATCAAACATAAATTTTCTCCGAAAATGCCGATTACCTTTGCCGAAAAAAAAATGGACTACATCACATTAGCGCGCGTTATACACGTTTTGGCGGTTATTGTTTGGATTGGCGGGGTTGCGATGGTAACTACGGTCATTATTCC
>JBPOJO010000783.1:0-4179 GCA_052033485.1 Bacteroidota bacterium
GATGCGTGGAAATTTTTAAAATTGGAGAAACACCAAATTTATGTTGATGCCAAAGCCAATTATTTATCGGATTTACCGAACATTATAGGCATTTTTCATCAGATTATCGAAAAATTTTTGGCTTTGTAGAAACAAGTGCTTTGCTAAAATCTCATCTGCTGCTGATTCGACAACGCGCTCTCGGCGGAATGGAAACTTAAATTTTCATGTTTTTATCTGTCAATTTCGCCCAAAACAATGTCAATGCTTCCCGTAATTGCCACTAAGTCAGCGAGATAAACGCCTTTTGAAATATGCTGCAAAAGCGAAAGATTGCAAAAAGAAGGGGCACGTACTTTCATGCGCTCCGGTTTGTCAGATTTCGCATTAGCGGCAATGAAAAAACCTAATTCTCCGCGCGGACTCTCTCCGTTGAAAAAATAAGTTCCCGAAGCAGGTCGAATCTTACGCGGAACATTTGCCTGCGGGTCAAAATCTCGGCTTCGCGGATATTTTTTTAATAAAATTTCAACACATTGCCGAATAATTTTAACACTTTCACGACATTCTTCAACCCGAACAAAAGTTCTGTCCCAACAATCGCCGATTGTGCCGACTTTGCCTCTTCCTACGGGAATGTCAAAATCCAATTCGGCATAGCGCGAAAAATCTTGCATGATTCGCCAATCCGCCTTTAAGCCCGAAGCACGCAAAACGGGTCCGCTTGCGCCCGCATTGACGGCAAGTTGCAGCGGAAGAACGCCGATGTTCGCCGTTCGAGAGATGAAAATTTTGTTTTCCAACAAAACTTTAACCGTTTCATCAATTTTCGGAAGTAAATAGCGGCAAAATTCGGCAACTTTTTCTTCAAAATGCAGCGGTAAATCGTAATACAAACCGCCGACCCAAATATAATTGAACAACATTCGCGCCCCCGAAACCCATTCAAACATTCGCGAAATGTGTTCGCGGTCGCGCATCATCCACAAAAACGGCGTAACAGCACCTAAATCAATCGCATACGTACCTACGGCGACAAAATGCGAAGCCAAACGATTTAGCTCCGCAAGCAAAATGCGGATAAACTCAATTCGAGGGTGAATTTTATCTTTGATACCGAGAATTTTTTCCATACCTTCCGCATAAATATGCTCCGAATTCATTGCGGCAAGGTAATCCATTCGGTCAATATAGGGAATAATTTGCTGATAACTAAGTTTTTCTGCGTGCTTTTCAAAACAACGATGCAAATATCCGATATGCGGCACGACTTCACGAACTACCTCTCCCTCCGCAATCACTTCGAGGCGCAAAACCCCGTGCGTTGCCGGGTGCTGCGGTCCGAGATTGATGAGCATTTCGGAAGAAGCGAGTGAATCGGGAGCATTTTTCAGCGGTTCGGAAGCCGAATGATTGTCGGAAGAATTTTTGTATTGAATGTTTCGGTTCGTATTCATGCTACAAAGATAGTAAAATATTGAGCAAATCGTCATCTGCATTTAACCCGACTTTCTTTTTTATTCTGTAACGCGCCATTTCAACGGTTTTTGGGGAAACATTAAGAATCGCTGCAGTTTCTTTGACGGACAAATTGGCTCGCATAAAAGAACAATGTTTTAACTCATTTTGTGTCAATTCAGGAAATTTTTCCAATAATTTTTTAAAAAAAGTAGGGTGCACTTGAACAAAAAAGTAGCTGAATTTTTCCCAATCATTCTCATTGCTGAGGTTATTTTTAACAATTTTATCAATTTCTTTGATATGAATTTTATTAGATTCACTTTCATTTTTAAGCAAAGCAAGATTCTTTTTGATTTGATTCAAAATCTCATTTTTTTGATTAATTTGCAAAACGTGCGACATCATTTCACGCTCTTTTTCTTTTAGCTCCTCTTTCATTTTTTCTTCCTTCATTTTTGCGACGTTTTCTTGAATTGCCAACTCCTCCGTCAATTTTTCGGCTTTAACTTGCTCAATTTTACTTTGGCTTTCGAGCAATTCTGAATGAATGGCAAGAATTTGCTTTTCTTGCGTTAGTTTTTCGGCTTCACTGTTGAGCAGAGCTCTTTCAGTTTCTAATCTTTGCGCGTCTGCAAGTGATTTCCGGTGTTTTAGGCGATAACTGTAAGCCGTCAAAATCAAAATTAGCGTTGTCGCCCCGACGGAGATGATAATGACATAGTAAAAAAGCAATTCTTTTTTTTGACCTTCTTTAAGCAATTTGAGTTGGTTTGCGTGTTGTTGGGATTCTAAAAAAAGTTCTTTAAGAATAATTTTTTCATTTAGCTCAATAAAAACAAGCGAATCGCTCATATTTTTGAACAAGACAAAATGATTGAATGCTTTTTCGAATTCATTTTTCTTTTGAAAATACCGTGAATAAACTTCATTAAGCTGTGCTTTGATTCGAATTACATCTTGATTGTTTTCATACCTAATCCAATCGCTTTTTTCCGCAAAGAGTTTTTCGGCTTCCCGAATTTGAAAAAAAGCTTTTTCCGACTCATTTTTTTCGAGCAAAATTTTTGCAACAGAAATATGAGCAAAAACAGCATTTGTCCAAGCCCCGTATTTGAGTGATGCAGTGAGGTCTGTCATACGATTTGTCATAGCTTTGTCGTATTCTCGCAACTGAAAATACACCTCCCCTTTATTACCGGAGGCGATTCCGACCCAAATTGTATCCGATAATTTTTCCGCATTCCGAATCGCCAAATCGTAGAAATGTAGGGCACTGTCTGCCCTGCCGAGATGCTTATGACAAAGCCCGATACTGTTGAGCATATTAGTATACTGACGATTTTCGATATTTTTTTCCTGCCAAAGATGTACTGATTTGCGCCAATATTGCAAAGCCATTTCGTAATTTCGCATTTGATAAAAGGTAAAACCGGTCAAATCATAAATTTGACCGAGTCGAAACACTCCGACATTAAGAGAATCAGCTAACTGAATTGCTTTTTTTAGGGTTTCGATACTGCTGAAATACTCTTTTCGTGCATTAAAATAGCGGTTTGCCAAATTTACATAAGCATCAATTTTGTAAACGGGGCAATTACTGCTCTCCGTTGCCTGATTGAGTTCATAAATCATGACATTTAAACTGTCTTTATTAGGTTTCAAATTCAAATAAAGGCGAAACAATTTTTCGAGAAAGAGAATTTTTCTGCAATTATTTTTACTTGCGGCGGTTGCGTAGCCTTCGCGCAACTTGCTTTCGGCTTTTCGCAAATATTCATTTCCGCTTTTTATGATATAAAAATCAGAAAGCACTAATGTAGCGGCACTTTTATGTTCAAAATCCCAATTTTGAGCATACAATTCTTCCAAAAGTTTAATCGTTTCGTCAATTCCGTATTTTGATTCGTAAGTATGACACTTATATTCGATAAGCGAATCAATACTTCCTTCATTAAATTCCTCAATTTGACGACGAATCAATTCTTTTTCACTGTCGTTTTGCGCCTTGCAAAACAAAGACAATCCCATTAATAAAAGAAAAAACAGAAAACCTTTCATCTCTTTTTTTTACAAATATATATTTTTTTTCCTTTTGTAGGACAAGTTTTTTTAAAATGTAGGGATAAAAATATGACATTTTATCTGACAAAAACAGTTAAAGTGTTGTAAGTCAGTATTTTAAAGAAAAACCATGTAGGGTAAATGTTACCAAAAATATTTGGAGCTTTCAAAAACTCGTCGTAGTTTTGTTGCATCATACTTCGAAACAGTTTTTTCTTTACCCAACAGAAAACGTTTTGAAAGAATTTTGAACAACAACTATATAGTGAAGCAGACCTAAAAAAGATTTAGATTTACATTCACTAAAAACCGGAAAAGACACTAAAAGCTTTTCCGGTTTAAGAAAAAAAACAAAAGGGTTTAACCCGAGGTTGCATAGGCTTTAGTCTGTGAAAAGTTTTTTGAAATATTTTATTCGATACTTATCGTAAAGAAAGAAGATTGAAGATTGTTTTTTGCACGAGGACAAACGGATACCGTGCAACGGAGTTGTTTCAACTCTTGCTGCACAAAAAAATCGGAAAAGTGCACAGGTACTTTTCCGATTTTTGAAAAAAAGTTTGAAATATTTTATTCGATACTTATCGTAAAGAAAGAAGATTGAAGATTGTTTTTTGCACGAGGACAAACGGATACCGTGCAACGGAGTTGTTTCAACTCTTGCTGCACAAAAAAATC
>JBPOJO010000309.1:0-1814 GCA_052033485.1 Bacteroidota bacterium
GCGAAATGTTATGACTAAGTAAGAATCACTTGTATCTACTAAATATGGAGTTGCATGTAAAACTCCAAAACGCAATGAATCCTTGATAAGATTCTCAGTGAAAATTTCTAATTTTTTTAAATCAAGCTTACTTTCAGAAAAAGATTTAGAATTTTCACCCTGCTTGTAACAAGAACATAAAGCAAGAGCACAGCAGAAGATTAACAATCTAAGTGTCATTTGTTCAACATAGGCTGTTCAAAAAAAATAAAAAGTTCTCCCTACTTTTGTTTTATGAATCGACCAAAAACAGAGGAGAACTTGTTCATAGCAAAGATACTGTAAAAAAATTGTAAAATAAAAGCAATATCTCACGGAAAAGAAAATAATTCACTTCGCAAAGAAAACAAAGCCTTGAAAATATGCCGAAATGATTGGAAAGCCAAGTATTACGCCTTAAAAAAAGGACACTAAAACGTGCTGCTTTTGAGGGACAAACGGCACGTCTTCAGTTCAGTTTTCGCACTTGTAACGCCGACTATCGCCGATTTGAGTAAAAAAGAGTGAGTTAGGTCGCGAATACCTACTTGCCTCCTCGCCGTTCTTTGTGTCCCCACAAACGACTTCGGTCAATTATCAAACCATGTCGCTTGTGTGGACGCAAATAACGGCGGAAGTTTAACAGCAACGAAGCCAAAATGAGTTAAACTTTTGCTTTCATCAGTCTCTTCCTTAACCCAAAGATGAAGAAAATAGTCATAGCAAAAAAGGAGATGGCAAAATGTCGGTACAATGAAACAAATTCATAAATAATGTTAAAATAAAAAATTAATTCCTATTAAAAATTAGAAAATGCCCCTTGTTATGCACTGAACTGTATTTGATTTAACATATATGTTAATGATATATAAAAATACTTTTCCGACGCAACGATTTAACATTTTAAGCGTATAATTGTAGTGTAATTCAAATTTATCAAACAATGGAAAAAGAAAAATTTAAAATCCTTCTTGCTGAAGATGACCAAAATCTCGGCGACATTCTCAATGAATACCTTGAATTAAAAGGCTATAAAGTGCACATGTGCCGCGACGGTGTTGAAGCATTGCAGAGCTTTAAAAGAAATGAATTTGACCTCTGTATTTTCGACGTGATGATGCCCGCCATGGACGGTTTCACGCTTGCACAGGAAATTCGCAAGTTCAATAAAACTATTCCGATTATTTTCTTGACCGCAAAAGCTGCTAAAGACGATAAAATTCACGGTCTTGAAATCGGTGCTGATGATTACCTCACCAAGCCGTTCAGCATGGAAGAACTTTTGCTCCGAATCCGCGCTATTTTGAGAAGAACGGCTAACATGGACACCACGCCCGTCCCCGCAACTTTGAAAAAATTCGACATCGGAACGTTGCATTTTGACTACGATGCACAACTTTTGAAATCAGACGACAAAGAATATCGCCTCACCTCAAAAGAAGCTGAATTGCTCAGAATGTTGTGCGAACACAAAAACCAAACTTTAGAGCGTTCGAAAGCCCTCATCGAAATTTGGCACGACGATACCTACTTCAACGCAAGAAGTATGGACGTTTACATCACCAAATTGCGCAAATATTTGCAATCGGACGAACGCCTCAAAATTATCAACGTTCACGGAACAGGCTTTAAATTAGTCGAGTTAGTAGAAGGATAAAAATTTTGAACAAAAAAAGCGGCTGCTCTTCGGCAGTCGCTTTTTTTTTTGCTTTTAAGGCGGGTAGGGAAGGGGGCGGCAATAACTTTTGGAAAAAAAAATCGTAAAAATTTATTAATATTAAAAAGATCGGAAGAGC
>JBPOJO010000503.1:0-12448 GCA_052033485.1 Bacteroidota bacterium
ATCGGCAAAAACCGCATTTTGAATATGTTTTTGAGTTCAAATATTTGAAAAAAGAAGACGAAAAAGACTTTGACAAATTGCAAAAAGCTGCCGAAAAACAGTTAAAACATTACCTTGCGAGCGATGAAATTTTGAAAAATAAGCCTAAATTGCGCGCATTCACGGCAGTTGTGGTGAAAGATGAATTGTTTTTAAAGGAAATTAACAAATAAAAAAATGGAAAAGACAAAACGAGTTTTGTTTCCTTACATGTTTTTTTAACACAAGAGCCTCTGATTGAGAAGCGATTTTCAAACAATTTCAAATTATTCAAAACAAATTGTTTGGAATGTGTGTTTAATTCCTACCTTTGCAAAAATTTGGCGCGATGCTCGGCGATTACCTAAAACTGCATTTTTTGGTCTTTATTTGGGGCTTTACGGTCATTATCGGACTGTATATTTCTCTTTCTGCATTCGAAGTGGTTTTGTACCGCACCGCAATTTCGGCTTTGGGCTGTTGGGCTTTGCTTCACGGCAAAAAAGTCAGCACGAAAATTCCGGAAAAAGATATGATAAAACTGCTGCTGACCGGTGCGCTTGTTTTCGGTCATTGGTATTTATTTTTTATCTCCGCACGTCTCTCCAATGCCTCTGTTTGTGTGGTCGGCTTGGCGACAACCGCCCTTTGGACTTCCCTTCTCGAACCATTGTCAAAACGAAAATCCGTCAAAATTTACGAAGTTTTGCTCGGTTTAGGCGTAATTTTGGGCTTAGGTGTGATATTTAATTTTCAGTTAGATTATTTTCTCGGATTGCTTCTTTCGATTTTTTCGGCAGTTTTTTCGGCGGCATTTTCTACCATCAACGGCAAATTAACACAAAGGATAAATCATTTTGTCATAACATATTACGAGATGCTCGGGGCATTTATTTCGGCTGTTTTGTTCATTCCGATTTCATTTTTGGTGGATTCTCAGGATTTTGGCATGCCGACGAGTAAAGATGTTTTTTGGCTGCTGACTCTTTCACTTGTTTGCACGGTGTATGCCTATTCGGTTTCGGTAGAGTTGCTCAAAAGAATTTCGGTTTTTGCATCGAATCTGACGATAAATCTTGAGCCGGTTTACGGGATAATTTTGGCATATTTTCTTTTAGATGAGCACAAACAATTGACTGCGGGATTTTATTGGGGAACCTTGACGATAATTTCGGCTGTATTTATTTACCCCTTGTTAAAAAAGTTTGATAAAGAAGAAGCAAAAGTGTAGTTATTGCTTTGTTAAAATATCAAAAAACACCTTTTGCAGCAAAAGTGCGTCATTTGCGTTGAACCTTTCACAACTTTTCCGTGAGCATCTCTTCTTCGCTTTTCGTCTTGCCCAAAAAACTGATTCCTTTAACCGACATTTCCAAAACCAAATTAAATTTCGTCTCTTTCTACTTGTATTCGGCAAAAAGTTGTTCAAATAGCTAAAATGAGAGTATTTTTCAATTCAAGAATTAATATTTCAAAATAAAAAAAGGTTGTAGGAAATGGCAGCTATACCATATTGGAGGGGCATTTTTTGACGAGATACCGATTTAGGCATCTCTCCGGCAGGCAGCGGACGTTCGCTCGTTTTTTTTAGCCCACAAAAGTTTTTTTGTCTCGCAGTCAAGTGCCCTGTTTTTTCCCGATAAAGCAGATAAAGCGCGCAGCAATCACATAGTTCGTATAAATAATCCTATTTTTGCATCGCATCGCTTAAAATTTTCGTCATTCATTTTTCAAATCCTGCACTTTCAAAACCAATGCCATGAAATTTTTTTTCACCGCTTTCTTTTTTTTACTTACTTTTTCAACTTTTGCCGGCAAAATTTCGGGCATGGTGAGTGACGAAAAAAACCAAGCTTTGCCCTTTGTAACTGTTTATCTCGAAGGCACTTCTGTCGGCACGACCACAAATTTAAACGGTGAATATTTCATTGATGCCCCTGAGGGCTATTTTCGCGTAGTTTTTCGCTATCTCGGTTATGCAACGGAAATCAGAACCGCCGAAATTACGCCAACGCAAAAAAACGTAACGATAAATATCAGCCTCAAAGAAGAAGCATTGCAAGTTCGCCCCGTCGAAATCAGCGCGAAATATGAAGATGCCGCCTATCAAATGATTCGCGCCGCGCAAAAAATGCGAAAATTCTATCTCCGACAAGTCGAAAAATATTCGGCAAGAGCCTATATTAAAGGAAACATTTCTGTCAAAAATTTACCCAAAAAAATACTCGGGCAAGAATTGAACGTCGTCGGATTGGACAAAAACGGCAACGGAATCATTTACCTCTCCGAATCTTTATCGGATTATTATTTTCAAGCCCCGAATCAAGAAAAAGAAGTGGTTATTTCCTCAAAAGTCAGCGGACAAAGCAATGGATTCAGTTGGAATTCGGTTCGCTCTTTTAATTTCAATTTTTACGACAATAATATCGAAACGGACATCAGCGAGCGAAAATTTCTCTCGCCCATCGCCGCAACTGCCATGCTGCATTATGATTACAAATACTTGGGTGAATTTGAAGAAAAGGGCGTAAAAGTGAATAAAATTGCCGTCAGCCCAAAAATGAAGGGCGCGCCGCTTTTCAAAGGAATATTGTATTTGCAAGAGGACACTTGGCGCATACACGGCGTTGATTTTACGTTGACAAAAGACCAAAACATCGAATACGTTGATTCTGTGCGCATTAAACAAACTTTTCTCCCTGTCAAAGAGGGGTTGTGGATGAAAACTTTGCAAACAATTGAATTTTCTTACAATGTTTCGCTCTTCAAAATCAGCGGAAAAGGAGTGTTTTTTGGCTCTTTGTCGGATTTTAAAATCGGTCAATATCAAAAAATGCCCGACAATCCGTCGGCGGAAACCTTACCCGAAAGAAATGAACCGGAAGAAAACAAAAAAATTTCCGGTAAAAGAAAAATGAAAGTGAAACAAAAAGCGGAATTGAAAAAAATTGAACAAAAATTGAAAGAAAGCGAAAAAATAGCTCCGAGTGATTCTTCGCAGTTTATTCGCCGTTCCGAGAAGTTTTTTTCGGCAGAACTTATCAAAGTTTTGCCCGAAGCAAATCAAAACAGCCTTCACTTTTGGGACAGTATTCGCCCCGTTCCGCTGACGGAGCAGGAAAAAATTGACTATAAATTTAAAGACAGTGTTGAAATTATTGTTAATTCTGAAAAATATTTAGATTCAACTGACGCAAGAAACAATCGTTTTAAGGCGATAAATTTACTGACCGGTTACTCCTATCGCAAAACTTTCAGCGGAAAAACCTATTACACAAACTCATTTTTAGACTTTTTTCAGTTCAATACGCTCGAAGGTATCGTTTTTGTTCCCACATTGTCCATGACAAAATATGACAAAGAGGAGCGAAAACAAACTTACATCGGAACAAGTTTGCGTTACGGCATGAGCAGTCAAAAATTTTACGGAAAATTCTCTTTTCGACACCGTTTTAATGCCGTGAATAGTATGTTTTTGCACCTTGAAGCAGGTCATTCGCTTTTTCAATACAATGCGGAAAACCCCATCAATGCCCTCAGCAATACGATTTACACACTTCTTGCGGAGCAAAATTTTTTGAAAGTGTATGAAAAAACGTACGGAAAAATCACTTTCGGACGCGAAATAGTAAACGGTCTGATTCTGAATGCAGTTACGGAATTTTCGGAGAGAAAAAATATAAACAATGCGGAAAATTTGCCGAAAATTTACAGAGATGTCGAAAATCGTGTGTTTTCTTCAGCCAACCCGCAAAATCCTCTTGCTGAAAATATTGAAAATGCAACTTCACGCCTTTTTGCATTGACGGCGATTGTGCAAATAAGACCGGGACAAAAATTTGCCTCATATCCGAATTTAAAATTTCGTTATGCGTCAAAATATCCCGTTTTGACATTTTATTACACACGGGCGATTGCGGGTGTCTTAGGCTCAAATGCGCAATTTGAGCACATTCGCGGGAGTTTGCGGCATGAAGTGAATTTGAATATGCTCGGCAACTTGCAATTTGAATTGCGCGGAGGCTATTTCGGCGACACAACTGCGATGTATTTTGCCGATAATAAGCATTTTATGACATCGCAAACGATTTTTTCACACGGTCAGTTTGATGCTTTTTACGCGCTCCCGTATTACACGCGCAGCGCGGCGCGTCCTTACGCGGAAGGTCATTTTGAGCATCATTTCGGCGGTTTTATTCTCAATAAAATTCCTTTGCTGAAAAAATTGCGCTTGTCCGAAAAAGCGGGATTTCATTTTTTGTATCAAAAAGAAAAGCCTTATTATTGGGAAGCGAATTTTGGTTTGGACAAAATCGCCCGTGTTTTTAGGCTTGATTACGTTTTGGCAAAAGGCGAGCAGCAAAAATTTGCTCATCATATAAGGCTGCATATTAAAATTAGGTAATTTTTGGGCTTCAAAATTAAAAAACAGCCCTGCGCGTCTCCCAAAGGCATTGCAGCAAAACAATTCGCCCTGAAAAAATTTTTATTTTACACAAATGCCAAAAACTTGCAAAATTATTTACATTTGCGAATGTTTTACAAAAAAACAAAATTATGATAATTGTAACCGGTGCGGCGGGCTTTATCGGAAGTTGCCTCATTTCAAAACTGAATGATGAAGGTTTTAACAATATTGTCGCCGTCGATGATTTTTCTTCCGAAGTGAAAAGAAAAAATCTCGAAGGCAAAAATATTAAATTCACGGTCGAACGCGAAGATTTTTTTGATTGGGCTGAAAAAAATGCCTTTGATTTCGTCTTTCATATCGGCGCGAGAACCGATACAACCGAATTTAATGTTGAAATTTTTGATAAATTAAATGTCTCGTATTCCAAAAAAATATGGGGAATTTGCACCGCAAGAGAAATTCCTTTGGTTTATTGCTCTTCCGCCGCAACTTACGGAAACGGCGAATTTGGCTATGACGACGACGAAAATCATTTGCAAATCCTCAAACCGCTTAATCCCTACGGCGATTCTAAACATCAGTTTGACCTTTGGGTGAAAAAACAAAACAATACGCCGCCGTTTTGGGCAGGTTTGAAGTTTTTTAACGTCTACGGACCGAACGAATACCATAAAGGACGCATGGCATCGGTCATTTTTCATGCTTTTAATCAAATCAAAGCAACGGGAAAAATGAAACTTTTTCGCTCACATAAAGAGGCTTACCGCGACGGAGAACAAATTCGCGACTTTATTTATGTGCGAGATGTCATTGAAATTTGTTATTTTTTGATGAAAAAAATGCCGAAATCAGGCATTTACAACGTCGGAACGGGCAAGGCACGCACTTTTCTTGATTTGGTCAAAAGCACTTTCAAAGCCATGAATCTGCCGGAAAACATCGAATTTATTGATATTCCCGAAGACATTCGCGACACTTATCAATATTTCACCGAAGCGAACACGGACAAAATTCGCGCCGCAGGTTACGACCGCAGTTTTCGCAGTTTGGAGGAAGGCGTGCATGAATACGTCAGAAATTATCTTGCGGAGAGCAAATATTTTTAAAAACATTTTTTGCCGATAAAATATTGAAAATGAGCAATTAAGCTCGATTTTTCAAAAAAATTGCGGCTTTATTGGTCATTTTCACGCTGCGCATACGACAGGCGCGGATAATTTTTTGAGCATGGATTATTTAAGAGGTCTCATCGGCATTGCTGTTTTGACGGCAATCGCGTACTTATTTTCGACAAATCGCAAACAAATCAATTGGCAACTTGTCGGAACGGGCTTAGCTTTGCAAATCGTTTTTTGTTTTTTGATAACGCAAGTGCCTTTTGTTGCCGATGCGTTCGGAAAAGCAAGCGAGGGTTTTGTTGTTTTTCTTGATTTTTCGAAAAAAGGAGCCTCTTTTCTCTTCGGCGACCTCTCCGCAATTAATAAATTCGGATTTATTTTCGCCTTTCAGGTGCTCCCGACGGTCATTTTTTTCTCTACCGTTTCGGCAGGGCTGTATTATTTAGGCATTTTGCAAAAAGTGGTTTATGTCATTGCTTGGGTCATGGCGAAAAGTATGGGGCTGTCGGGCGCGGAAAGTTTGTCGGCAGCGGGCAATATTTTTCTCGGACAGACGGAAGCTCCCCTATTGGTGCGCCCTTTTATCGCCGACATGACGCGCTCGGAACTCATGTGCCTCATGACCGGCGGCATGGCAACGATTGCGGGCGGCGTAATGGCGGCGTATGTGTCGTTTTTGGGGGGAGATGACCCTGTGCAAAAAGCACAATATGCCGCTCATTTGCTCAGTGCCTCCATCATGAATGCCCCTGCCGCTATTTTGATGGCGAAAATTCTCATTCCGGAAAGCGAGCCGGGCAACATTCGCGGCGAATTAAACATGAATAAAGAGAGTTTGGGCGTAAATTTAATTGACGCACTTTCTATCGGCGCGATGGAGGGATTGAAATTAGCTTTGAATATCGGCGGCATGTTGCTCGCTTTTATTGCCGTGATTGCGATGGTCAATTATATGCTCAAAGACCTCATCGGCGATTGGACGGGGTTGAACGATTTAGTGCGCACATGGACGGACAATAAATTCGACGGTTTTTCTTTGGAATATCTTTTGGGACAAATTTTTCGCTTGGTTGCTTTTGCTATCGGCGTAGAATGGAGCGAATCGCTATCAGTCGGTAGTTTGCTCGGTCAAAAAACGGTCATTAATGAATTTGTGGCGTATTTGGATTTGGGAAAAATGAAAGCGGAAAACCTTCTTTCGCACAAATCCGTCATCATTGCGACTTACGGACTTTGCGGCTTTTCAAATTTCAGTTCGATAGCCATTCAAATCGGCGGAATAGGCAGCATGGCACCCGGCAGACAATCGGATTTGTCCCTGCTCGGTATGCGAGCACTGCTCGGAGCGTCGCTTGCCGGATTGCTGACGGCAACAATCGCGGGAAGCGTTTTAGGGTAAATCCCCGACTCCTTGCTTATTTTCGGCAGAAATTTTCAAGAAACAATATTTCGCTCGTCAAAAGAACCGCCGCCGCGTCCGATATTTTTTTTCGATTTCAAATAAATATCGTCCGAAAGCAAGGGTTGGCTGTTAACAATTTCTTCTAAATTGCTGACCCGATTTTTTAACTCGGCGTTTTCTTCTTTCAAATGCTCTAAAAGCTTAGTTTCCTGCTCCGACATTCCGACTTTCGGAATTGAAGCGGCAAGTTTTTTGGCTTTCAAATAGGTATAGCTTGCGATTCCCGCAATAGGAGTGCCGAAAATTAAGACTACGGCAGCTAAGCCAATCATTTCTTCCATAATTTTTTGTTTTGTGGCTGTTAATTTATGTTGCAAAAAAGTAACTGTTTAGTCCGATTTACCGCGCGTCGACTGTTTTGTGCCGGCTAAACAGTTGCGCAAAAATGCTTACCGGCAATCAACTAAACGTTTATCGTGTTCACAAAGTTACAAAATTCTGCAATAATTTTCGCTGCTTTTCGACTTTATTTCGAAAAGTTTGTTTTGTAAAACATTTTGAAAAAAAAATTTTTTACTAATTTTGGGCAAAATGCCTTAAAATTGAATTTATTCCCAAAAAAACTAAATCGGATTACCAAAGTTTTGATGAAAATTTTTTACCCTTTTTTACTCTTGCCGATTTTCTTTTTTTTCGCTTGCGGAACGGTTAAACTCGACGAAAACAACAGTGTGCGGCAACTTCCGTCAGAATATTCGGGCTTAAAAAAAATGATTTTAATAAAAAGCGGTTTTTTTTGGATGGGAAGCAATGCGGGGAACGAGCATGAAAAACCTGTTCACGAGGTTTTTTTGGACGCTTTTTACATGGACGAAACGCCCGTAACATTCGGTGATTTCGAAAAATATATCAGTGCCGGCGGTTCGCCCTCTTTTTTTGACAATAGTTATCGCAGCGCAAATTCGCCTGCGGTCGGTGTTATGTGGCATCAGGCGGCGGATTATTGCAATTGGAGAAGTAAAAAAGAAGGTTTTAAGCCGGTATATACCGAAACAGGTTTAAAAGATGTTTGGGGGTATCCGATTTTTGATGCCGATTTTTCGGCTGACGGTTATCGCTTGCCGACGGAAGCCGAATTTGAGTATGCCGCAAGGGGCGGTTTGCACCAAAAAAACTACGTTTGGGGCGATGTTTTTGATGATAAAAAGGCTAATATTGATACCGAAAGCGGTTTTCTGACCGGGAAAAGACAAAGACTCACGCAGGCAAAATTGCACCCGAAAAATAATTTTGGGCTGTACGAAATGTGCGGAAATATTTGGCAATGGTGCAACGATTGGTACGCGCCTGACTATTATCAATTTGCTGCCGAAAAAAATCCGAAAGGGGAGTTGAGCGGGCGATGCAAAGTGCTGCGCGGAGCGTCGTGGGGGACGGCGAAGCGCGAGCGCGCAGGCGTATACGCGAGGAGCATGGCGGCTCCCTCAAATTACAACTACGATATTGGTTTTCGATGTGTTCGTCCCGCGCTTCCGATGCCGGCGCAAATGTTGCAAAAAGAATTTGAGCATGACTTTTTTTTCCCCGACATAAAACCGCATCTCAGCCCGATTAAAAATTTTGATGATGAGTTTTTTTTGGCAAGATTGACGGCATATATTCGCGACAATTATCACAACAGCATTTATTTTCACCGCTCCGTTGATGCACAAAACATTACAACGCCGGAAGAAACGGCAAAAATTATTTTGCAAACTTGTGCATCAAACCACATTAACCCTGCATTTTTGACCGCAGTCATGGCGGCGGAAAGTGGTTTCGGCGTATGTTCGATGCCGCGTTGGTATAACAATCCGATGGCTTTTCGATGGCAAAATTCACTCATTAAGAACGGAGAACCGCTTTATACGGATTCGGGCTACCGCCGAAATCGCCGTTTCAGGCATTTGCGAGAGGGGTTTGAAGCGTTTTGTCATGGTTTGCGTCGGAACGCCTATACCGATGCGGCGCACAAAGATTTGTATGATTTTCACCTTGTTTATGTCGGTTATGAGGCAAAAGAGTGGATTTTTATTGTTAAAAAAGTGTACCGTGATTTGCTTTGTGAAGAAATAGATTTGCATTTGCCGAGCGCGGACATCGGAACATTGATTTACACGGATTGGGATTCGATTAAAGAAAAATCGGAAAATACAAAAAATCAATTTTTGCTGCATCAGGGGAAAAAAATCGGGCGAAATGTTGAAAAATTAAGCCCGCAAAGCAATCATTTTTACCTTGTTTGCGGCAGTTTTGATGATTATGACGATGCTTTTCGTTTGAAATTGAAGATGATTCGGAAAGGTTTTTTTAAAACAAAAATATTAAACGGCGGCAATGTTTTTCGGGTTTCGATAGTTGATTCAAAAAATCATGCGGAAATAAATGAGAAAAAAAACAAATTGCAGTCGCAGTTTTCCGTTTTGTGGGTGTGGAAAAATTGAAAAACAGGTTTAATTGATTTGCGGCAAAAGATTTTGCAAGCCTCGAAAGTTTTACAAAAATTTTTCTCAAATTTTCAAACCAATAACCGAAATATCATCTCTTTGCTCCGCGCCGTTTTGAAAATCATCGAGGGA
This sequence comes from Bacteroidota bacterium, assembly GCA_052033485.1. GTDB lineage: Bacteria > Bacteroidota > Bacteroidia > Cytophagales > Bernardetiaceae > JBPOJO01. The sequence goes on from JBPOJO010000503.1 coordinate 9,568, forward strand.
TTTTTCGAGGCGAATTTTTTGTTCGGCAAGCGGCAAATCCGTAAAAGTGAGCAGTTCGGCTTTGAAACCTTTGCTGCCCAATCGTTTGCGTTGCGGATTATTTTGGTCCGGATAACCGTCAGAATAAAGGTAAAAAACAGTATTCTCGGGCAAAATAAGGGAAGTATTGCTGAAATCTTGTGCCATTTCTTCCCCTCCGAGATATTGTTTGTCGCCTTTCAAATCAAAAATTTCGCCGTTTGTGATGTACGACATGGTTGATTTTGCGCCCGAAAAAATAAACTGTACGGTTTTTTCTTCCGGCTTTTTAATGAAAATACACAGCGAAATGTCCATGCCGTCATTATTTTTCTTCTCGGCTTGTTTCAAAATTTTTCGAATCGCATGATGCACATTTTTTAAAATTCGCGCAGGGTCGTCCGTAATTTTTTTGATATTCACCGTTTCGTGCAGAAGTGTCGCGCCGAGCATGCTCATAAACGCACCCGGAACGCCGTGCCCCGTGCAGTCGGAAAGGCTGAAAACGGCATGATGTTCCGAAATTTGCGAAAACCAATAAAAATCACCCGATACAACATCGCGAGGGCGAAAAAGAATAAACAAATCGGAAAAAAAATCGCGCAATTCCCGCTCCTCCGCCATCACAACCGACTGTACGTGAGAGGCATAATGAATACTTTTGTCGAGCTGCTCCGTTGTGTGTTTGAGCTGATGGTAAGTTTCCTCTATGATAAATTTTTGAGACTCCAAGTTTTCGTTCAAAACAACTAACTCTTCATGCTGCTGTTTGAGTTCCTCATTAGCAACGTTTAAAAAATCATTTTTTTCGGCAATTTCTAATTTCTGCGTTTTGATTTCTGCGTTTTGTTTAGAAAGCAGATGATTGGCTTTTTGCTTTTGACGAAACCCAATGGCAAGCAGCAGTAAAATTATTAAAACAGAAATTGAAACACCGAGATATGTGTTTTGAATTCTTTTTTGTTCTTCGCGTTCAGCTTTGAAAGCTAAACCCTGTTTTTCCTTTTGAATTTGCAAATTTTCGGCTTCGAGGCGATTTTTTTGGGCAAGATTAGTGAGGCTGTCGGCTTTTCGTTTGTCCTTTTCTGCGCGCGCCAACTCTTCCAAACGTTCGGCTTCTGCATGTTTCGCCAAAATTTCCAACTCCCGTTGCTTGTCTTTTGCGGTCAAATCGGCAATTTCTTTGTCGCGTTGCAGCAGGGCAAGTTCGGATTTGTAGGCAAGTTCCTTTTTTTCTTGTTCCAATTGTTGTTTTTCACTTTGGTAAGCAAATTCCTTTGTCAGCGCAGCCTTATAATTATTTTCATTTGCTAAACTGTCGCGCACGGCAATGTAGGATTTAAACATGAAATACGCCTCACCGAGTTCGTTGACTTTTTCGGCGGCAAGGCTTCTTTTTTGATATGCTTCTTTTAATGATTCGGCATTTTTCAATTTTTTAGCCAATTCCAAAGCGGCACCTGCATTTTGAAAAGCCTTTTCAAAATCGCCTTTTTCATACCAAAAATCAGTGTAGAGTAATAAAAAAAGCAATTCACGTTCACTTTCTTTTTCATTCTGCGCCAAAAGCAATGCTTTTGCTAAAATTTCTTCGGCTTGTTCAAATTTTTTTACGACGATATAGGCATGTGCAAGCGTGCGATATGCCTGCAAGATGCTTTTTTTTAACTTTATTTTTTCAGCCAAAACGAGCGATTTTTCAGCATATTCCAAAGCTTTTTCAAAGAGATTCAACTGTGTGAAACATTCACCGATATTGCTGTAAGTGAGGACTAAACCGCGTTCGTCATTCGCTTTTTTCTTAATGTCGACTGATTTTTCATAAAATTCAATGGCTTTTTCGTAATTTTTTTGATAATAATACACATTTCCGATGTTGTTGTAGGCGATAGAAATGCTGTAGTCGTTTTTATCTTCTTCGCTGATTTTTAAGGCTTTGTAATAATTTTCTACCGCTTTTTCGTAGTTACCTAATGAGCGATAAATGATGCCGTAAGTGTTATAGCAAATCGTAATATTTTTTCGGTTCTTAATTTTTTGTGCCGTTTGCAAAGCCTCAGAGGTTATTTTGAGGGCAACATCATATTTACCCTGATTTTTCAAATTGTCGGCAAGATATCGTTGCGCATCACTGAGCGAATGTAAATCGTTGATTTTGAGGAAAATATCAACCGATTGACGGAGATAATTTTCTGCCGTCGGCAAATTAGCTGCAAAAGAAAGTTCAAAAAGGGAAAGCCCGATACCGCGCGGAAAAGCAATTTTTTGGCTCAAATCGAGGGCGGATTGTGCATAAAATCGTGCGCTGTCTTGGTTTTTTTTCTGTGCAAATGCGATATCGAGCATTTTTTTCACTTTGAGCGTATCATGCCTTGCGCGAAAAAGTGCATTATATAAACTGTCTGCAACTTGCGAACAGGCTCGGTGCGAAAAAAATATAGCCCCCCAAAAAAACAAAATTTGCAGTGTCTTATTCAGCATCGCCGTTGTAATTCACTTGTAAAAAAAAGTCCGCCGTTTGACCGTGTTGCTGCGAGCGAAAAACGTGATTTTAGTGTTGCCGTTTACAAAATTGCGGTTCGCAACAAGTTAAATAACTAAGTTGAGTTATATTTCAAATATACAAAAAAAACAAAAAATTCAATATATAGTTTTGAAAAAATTTACAAAAGTGATTTTTTTTGGTGCTTTTTTTGGGTAGGAGATTTTTTTTTGATTTGTTTGCACAAAATGCCGACAGTACCCTTTTTTTGTAATCGGCTGAATAATTACCTTAAATCTTTTGTAAGTATTTAGCCGGTTTGTCCAAGTATGTAGCGTGAGCTTTAGCTTGCGAGCTTATATTCGCTTGTTGAGGATACTT
>JBPOJO010000381.1:0-3426 GCA_052033485.1 Bacteroidota bacterium
AAAAATAGCCTCAGTGTATCGCGAGCTTTTATCTTGCGGATTTTTGGAACAAGCCATGTCAACAAGCGAATGTAAGGTCGCCGGCTAAAGTTCGCGCTACAATTTTTGACAAACCGGCTAAAAATAGCCGGAGTGTATCGCAAGCTAAAGCTCGCGGTACAATTTTTGACAAACCGGCTAAAAATAGCCGGAGTGTATCGCAAGCTAAAGCTCGCGGTACAATTTTTGACAAACCGGCTAAATAGTTACAACATAGGTCAATAAAATTAGCGCGCCGTAAAGGGTTAATGCAAAAAATTGTATCGTGAAAATAATGACGAATCGAAGGGAAAAAATGAATTTTCTCACACGCTTGTAACAACGCACTTCGGTTTAGGCTTTAGACCCAATTTTTTTCAAAAACCCTATGAGATAATTGCCTGTTTTCGCTCTTGTCGGCAAAAAAACACTTATTGCCGAATGAAAAAAATTACTCGCCGAATTTGATTTTTTTGCATTTTTTTTATTGTTAACTTTGAAACATCAAATTCACAGGCAGCAAAATAATGTACGCTTGTACGAGAAAAAGCCTGAGATGAAAAAAGAAATTGAAGAATGTGCTTAGTTTTTAGGATAGGAGAATTGAAAAAATGTGTGCAAAATTTGTACACATTTTTTTTTGCCTTTTTTTGATACATTTCTCCCTTTTTTTGCAATATTTTTAACTGTTTAACAAAAAAATTACAGACCGTTTCATTTCCGCAATTTTTTGCCTTTCTCATATAAACTAACAGCTTGCCTTACAATGTTTTAAAGGTCTTCATTTTTATTCAAAAATGAATTTTCGGAGTCGTAAAAATGAATTTTTTTTACAAAAAAAATTACCGGCGTTTTTTTTTGCTATATTTAGGCGATTTTTAAAAACTGTAACGCACTCGCTATGTCAAACAGACGCATCAGAAAAGAAGATGCCCTTGAATATCATTCGAAAGGGAAACCGGGAAAAATCGAAGTAATTTCGACAAAAGAAACCAAAACACAAAGAGATTTGGCTCTTGCTTACTCGCCCGGGGTCGCCGAGCCATGCAAAGAAATTTTTGACAATATTGAAAACGTCTATAAATATACGGCGAAAGGCAATTTAGTTGCCGTCATTTCAAACGGAACGGCGGTGCTCGGTCTCGGCGACCTCGGTCCCGAAGCCTCTAAACCCGTGATGGAGGGAAAAGGGATTTTATTTAAAATTTTTGCAGGGATTGATGTTTTTGACATAGAAATCAGCTCCCGCAGTGCCGACGAATTTGTTCAAGTTGTTAAAGCACTCGAACCGACTTTCGGCGGCATTAATCTCGAAGATATCAAAGCTCCGGATTGTTTTGAAATAGAAAGACGCTTAAAAGCCGAGTTGAAAATTCCGGTCATGCACGACGACCAACACGGCACCGCCATTATTTCGGGGGCTGCTTTCCTCAATGCCGCCGAAGTTGTCGGCAAAAAGCCCGAAAATATACGCCTCGTTGTCTCCGGTGCAGGCGCGTCTGCGATTTCTTGCGTCCGTATTTTGAGTGTTTTGGGTATTCGCAAAGAAAATTTGATGGTTTTTGACAGCAAAGGGCTAATTCACTGCAAAAGAACCGATTTAGATGTCAGCAAAGCCGAATTTGCGCGCGATATTGAGCCGATGAGCCTGCAAGAAGCCCTCGACGGCGCGGATATGTTTCTCGGTTTGTCGAAAGGCAATGTTTTAGACCCTGAATGGATTAAAAAAATGGCAAAAGACCCTATCGTTTTTGCCCTTGCGAATCCCGACCCCGAAATTCCTTATGAAGTTGCACTTGCCGCGCGTCCGGACATCATTATGGCGACAGGGCGTTCCGATTATCCGAATCAAGTGAATAACGTTTTGGGCTTTCCGTTTATTTTCAGAGGCGCGCTTGATGTGCGTTCGACGGCAATCAACGAAGAAATGAAACTCGCAGCCGTGTATGCTCTCGCGCAACTCGCGAAAGAACCCATACATGACAGCGTAAAACTTGCCTACAACGACAAAAATATGGCTTTCGGTAAAAAATATATCATTCCTAAACCGCTCGACCCGCGCCTGCTTACTACTGTTGCTCCTGCCGTGGCAAAGGCGGCGATGGACAGCGGTGTGGCGAAATTTCACATTCACGATTGGCATGAATACGAAAGAAGTCTTATCGAACGTTTGGGCTATGACCAAAGTATGATAAGGCGTTTGGGCAATAAAGCCCGCCAAGAACCACAGCGCGTTGTTTTTGCGGAAGCCGATAATCCGAAAGTTTTGCAAGCAGCACAAATTGCTTTTGAAGACGGTATTGCAAAGCCTGTTTTGCTTGGCGATGTTGCTAAAATAAAAAAATTAATTGCCGAAAATCACTTTGATTTGGGCGATTGTCCGATAATTGACCCGAGAAGTGACTCTTCAAACGAGCAAAGATTGCGTTATGCTTCTTCTTTTTATGAAAAAAGAAAAAGACGCGGCTACAATTTTTATGAGGCGCAAAAAGTCATGCTCGAAAGAAATTATTTCGGTTGTATGATGGTCGAAAAAGGTGATGCCGATGTTTTTATTTCGGGATTGACAAGAAAATATTCTGCAACCATCAAACCCGCGCTCGAAATTATCGGAACATACCGCGAAAACAAGCGTGTTTCGGGTATATACCTTATGCTCACCAAAAAAGGTCCGATTTTCTTTGCCGACTGCACTGTGATTCAAAATCCGACAAGTGCCGAATTAGCGGACATTGCGGCAACGACGGCGAGAATGGCAAAAGAATTTGGTGTTGAACCGCGTGTTGCCTTTTTATCTTACTCAAATTTTGGCTCTTCGGACGACGCTGAGCCGCGTGCGGTACGTGAGGCAGTTTCGATTTTGAAAAAACGCTATCCGGATTTGGTTGCGGACGGCGAAATTCAGGCGAATGTAGCTTTTAATCAAGAGATTTTGAGCGAAAATTATCCTTTCAGTGAGCTTGTCAACGGCAATCCGAACATTTTAATTTTCCCCAATCTTGCGTCCGGCAACATTGCTTACAAATTGATGCAGGTCATGGAAAGTGCCGAAGCTATCGGACCGATTATGACGGGTTTAAAAAAATCTGTTCACGTTTTGCAGCTCGGCAGCACGGTGCGCGAAATTGTTAATATGGTAACGATTGCGGTTGTCGACGCACAGTTGAAAAAAAGGCTGTCAAGTTCTTACCTTGCTTAAAGGGCAATGCTGTTAAGTTAAGGAGAAATTGTTTTGTTAAAATACACACTTCCGGCGTTGTTTGTGGGGACTCAAACTACGCCGGAAGTGTACCGCGAGCTTTAGCTTGCGAGCCTGATTGTACCGCGAGCTTTAGCTTGCGAGCCTGAATGTACCGCGAGCTAAAGCTTGCGAGCCGGAAGTGTACCGCGAGCTTTAGCTTGCGAGCC
>JBPOJO010000208.1:0-3142 GCA_052033485.1 Bacteroidota bacterium
CAACAGAATAAATTTGCAAAAATACGCTGAACTGCTATTTTAAAATTATACGTCCGAGTATAAACATTATGTAAATACAATCAAAAATTTCGGAATGCTTTTGAAAGAAATATCAGAGTGCGATGACGACGATGATAATTTGCCATTTCTGTTTGTAAAAGTGCTAAAATATGAATCCCAATACATTGACTTAAGCACTCCTCGCCATCTTTGCAGTGCGCCTTATTATCAAAAGTCGGATTGCAAAAATATTTATCAGGCAGGCGATACCATTTATTGCGGTACTCAATCTGATGAATTATGCAAAACCACCTTCGAATCAACTATTGTAAAGGACATTGTTCTTGTAAATAAAAAAACAGAAGAAGTCATCAGCGCGTTTGAGCGGTTTTGGAGTAACGAAACCGGTATTTTGCTCTTGTTTAAAGTTCAAGAACGAGGTGTTTATTCATTCAATGCCGTTGTGTCAGACACTCTTCCGTCTTATTTGTCAAAACGACAGCAAGTAATTGTCAGAAAAATTGTAAAAGAACATGCTTATGATGTAATTGTAAAATGACCGTTCAACAACATCAGAGTCAAACCACAGCCATTGTTTGTGTTCGCACAAATGACTGTCATACAATATTTTATGCTATTTTTATGAATACACAAAAATGGCTGCTGCAGATGCTGTCCGAAAAGTCAATTTAGGAAAATCAAACCCAAATAAAATTTTGTTATTCCCGTTTTGAGCATTTCATTAGAGAAAAAATGACGGTTTTGAGGCAATTTCTATCAAAAAAAATTATCTTTGGGGCTCAAAATGAACCCGACAAAATTATATTTGGTTTGATAAATTTGAAACATGCTTTTCGGACACCCTCATTTACGCAAATAATTTTGTTTCAAAAAAACGCAAGTTTCCGAAAGCTAAAGCAAATATTAGCCCTGCTCAAATTTTTTTTGTACTTTTGCAAAAATTTAGTAATTTTCATGGAAAAACCGATAGTTGTACGATTTGCACCCAGTCCGACCGGACCTTTACATATCGGCGGTGTCCGAACCGCACTTTTTAATTATCTTTTAGCCAAAAAACACGGCGGAAAATTTCTTATTCGAATTGAAGATACGGATATGAACCGCTTCGTCCCCGGCGCGGAAGATTACATTCGCCGTACGTTGGAATGGTGCGGTATAGTCCCCGATGAAGACCCTTGGCAAGGCGGACCGAACGCCCCTTATCGTCAATCCGAGCGCAAACCAATGTACCGCCAATATGCAGAGCAGTTGATTGCGGCAGGACATGCATATTATGCTTTTGACACTGCGGAAGAATTGGAGGAAATGAGAAAAAGATTAGAAGCCGCAAGGGTTGTTGCTCCGCAATACAATGCCGTTACACGTATGCAAATGCGCAATTCCCTCACACTTCCCGCTGATGAAACAGCAGATTTGTTGGAAAAAGGCGTTCCTTATGTGGTCAGAATTAAAATGCCGCGAAAAGACGAAATTCGCTTAAATGACTTGGTGCGCGGTTGGGTAATGGTACATTCATCAACTTTGGACGATAAAGTGCTTTTGAAATCCGACGGAATGCCGACATATCACTTGGCAAACATTGTGGACGACCACCTCATGAACGTTACACACGTGATACGCGGCGAAGAATGGCTTCCGTCCGCGCCCCTGCACGTTTTTCTTTATCAATGTTTCGGTTGGGACGCGCCGCGTTTTGCGCATTTGCCGCTTTTGCTCAAACCCGAAGGCAACGGAAAACTCTCTAAAAGAGACGGCGACAGACTTGGTTTTCCCGTTTTTTCCCTCAATTGGAAAGACCCCGAAACAGGCGAACAATCAACAGGGTACAAAGAACGCGGATTTTTGCCCGAAGCATTTATTAACTTTTTGGCTCTTCTCGGTTGGAATCCGGGCAACAATCAAGAATTATTTTCCATGTCCGAACTTATCGAAGCCTTTTCCGTTGAGCGCGTGAACTCTTCCGGAACAAAATTTGACTTCGAAAAAGCCAAATGGTTCAATCAACAATATCTTCGCAAAAAACCCGACAGTGAAATTGCGGCTTTTCTTGCCGAAAAATTATCGGAAGAAAACCTTGTTTGCGACGCAGCAAAACTTGAAAAAATTGTGGCTTTGCTCAAAGACCGCGCGGTTTTTTTGCAGGATTTTGTCAAAGACAGCCGCGTTTTCTTTATTCCGCCGAGCGAATACGACCGCGAAGTCGTCGCAAAAAAATGGAACACAGATATTTCCGCTCTTTTTGAAGAATTTGCCGCAGAAATTCTCGCAACGGAAAATTTCGACGGGCACATCATGAAAGATAAATTGTCCGCCAAAGCCTCCGCCAAAAATATGAAAATCGGTGCTTTGATGCAGCCGCTTCGTTTGGCACTCACCGGCGAAGGCGCGGGTCCCGACTTAACCGAAATCGCCACGCTCTTGGGGGCGCGGGAAGTTTCGCAAAGACTTTTGAAAGCTGTTTCAGCTATCGCCTTGAACGTTTAGATTTTTCCCGCCTATAGTATACGCCGGCATTTTGCCGGCGTTTTTTTTGCACTACTGCTTTTCGGTACTGTAAAACCTCTTGAATTTGCCGGCAACAGCCCCGAAAGTGCCTTTTGTATGCGGGCAAGTTGAAGTGAGCAATAGCCTGTTTGGTAAAAAATAAGGCAAAAAAAAACAAAAATTTTCCAAAACATCAAAATTTTTCATAAATTGAGGCTTTGATTCCGGCACAATAAATGTATTTATTTGTGTATGTTTTCTCGGTTGAAACAAAAACGCTTCAACCGCGTCTTGCGCACTGCGCACACCTCAACAAACAAGGGTAAAAAGTTAAAATAATTGCAAAAAATGTTATTTGCGCATTATTGAGCAAACAGCCGTTTTTTTTATATATTTTTTTAAACTAAAAACCTTAAAAACAGTTGAGTATCTGAGATTTTTTTTAAAACGCAACACAAAAAACTACAAAAACTGTCTGCTTACTGATTTAACTTAAAAACCATGAAAATAACAGGCATCATCAACGAAACGGCAAACAACATCATTTTTTTGGCGGAAAATTCCGCAGGAAAAAATATTGCTTTAAAATGTATTCGCAACATCAACCCCGGCGAGCGCGAAAAAACTTTTTTGCAGC
>JBPOJO010000113.1:0-2362 GCA_052033485.1 Bacteroidota bacterium
GATGCCGTACTTGTCGAAGAGCTTCTTCTCCTTGGCCACGATCAGCGGCGACGAATCGGTGAGCGCGATGATGTTTTGAAGTTTTCTCTCCCTCCAAAAAAGACAGTTTTTCGCTCACCGACAAAAGCATCAACTGTCTTTTTGAGGACAAATCCGGCAATATTTGGACGGGAACTGACGACGGAATTTCTGTCTTTCTACCTGATTTACAACGTTTTCGCTCGTGGAAAAATACCGAAAATTTCACTCCGCTGACCAATAATACTATCAGCAGCATCACACAAGATAAGGAAGGAAAAATTTGGATTGCGACATTCAACGGCATTTCTATTTATGATTTTCGCACCGACAAATTTTCAGTTTTTGCAGCCTCTTTGAGCAATAACGAACTGCTGAATACCAAAAGAATTGAAAAAATCAGTTGCGCACCTGACGGTCGCATGTGGATTGGCACATTGAAGGGGCTTTTTATTTATTCGCCTCGCGAAAACAGTTTTAAACATTATTTTAAAAGTGAAAACGGTGAATTTCCCGATAATTACATCTCTTCAATTTTTCACGACAAAGAAGGCAACACGTGGGTAGGCACGCGCGGAGGAGTGGTTTTTTTTCCGAAAAACGGCGAATACATTGTCTACAAGCACGATGACCTCAATCATTATTCAATGTTGAGCAACTTGGTCAATCAAATTGATGAGGACATTTTGGGCAATATTTGGATTGCGACCGATTTAGGTGTGTCAAAATTTGACAGAAAAACCGAAAAATTCACGAACTATCATTTTGAAAACAGTGCCGAAAAAATAACTTCGCTTCTCGCTGACAATGCGGGAATCGTTTGGTGCGGCACGGCGAACGAAGGTGTGTATAAATTAGACCCTTTTAAATATAAATTTGCAGCCTTTGAATTGCCCGAATCAAACCCCGATATTCCGCCTATTGTTTGGGCTGTCAGCAAAGACCAAAACAATAATGTTTGGCTCGGAAGCGGCTACGGCTTATTTTTTAAGGACGGCAACACGGGTATTTCAGAGGCAGTAACGGGGAAAAATCTCGAAACAGAATTGCCCGCAAAAAATATTTCTGCTCTTTTTCCTTCTCAAAAAGGCGGTATTTGGGCAGGTACTTTTAAAAACGGTTTCAGTTATGTCAATAGGCGTGAGGACGGAAAATTCGTCGTAAAAAACTACAAAAGCATGCCGGCTGATGAAAAAACGCTCAGTTTTGATGCCGTACGATGTATACTCGAAGACAAAAAAGGACAACTTTGGGTCGGTACTTTAATGGGATTAAACCGCGCAAAAGTAGGTGAAAACGGTGAAATTAAGCACTTTACGCAGTTTTTTGCCGACGATGAGCCGGCGAACGGACTCTCGGACAACAATATTCAAGTTTTGCACGAAGACAAAGCCGGAAATATTTGGGTTGCAACGGCAGGCGGAGTCAATTTAGCCTCCGAAGTCGACGGAAAAACGGTTTTTAAATCATTCCCCGCGCTCGAAAAAGTCAGCGGAAAAATTCAAGCACTGAGCGTTTTGGAAAATGAACTGTGGATTGGCACAAATTCAGGGCTTTATCGCTTCGATTTGCGCTCGCATCGCCTTAATTTAATTGAGGAAGAAGATGTATTTTTTAACCTTTCCATCACCGCTTTGGTCAATGACAGTCAAAAAAATATTTGGGCAGCAAGCAATGACGGTTTATTTCGCATACAAGCTAAGTCCTTAAAAATTAAGCATTTCGGAGTTCGCGACGGGCTCTCTTCTTTGGAATTCAGTCCCGGTGCAGCGTATCTTGCCGGCGACGGCGATATTTTAATGGGCACTAAAAACGGCTATATTTCTTTTAATGCTCAAAATATTCAGCCGAATGCCTATAAACCCAAAGTAATTTTAACAGACTTTAAACTTTTCAATACTTCCGTTCCCTTCGGAAATTGCAGCGATACCATGCAATTTTGTTTGCCGAAACACATCGGCTACCTCGACGAAATCGTTCTTTCCTATCGCGACTACGTTTTTAGCTTTGACTTTTTGGCATTGAGTTTTCGACATTCAGACAAAAATGAATATGCCTATAAACTCGAAAATTTTGACCAAAATTGGAATTTCATCGGCACAAAACGCTCCGCAACTTACAGCAGTTTGCCCGCAGGCGAATATACTTTTATGGTCAAAGCCGCAAACAGCGAAGGGATTTGGAGCGATGAACCTTACAAAATTCGGGTCATTGTAACCCCTCCGTTTTGGCAAACTTATTGGTTTATTTTTTTAGTTATTTTGGCTTTAACTTTGTTAATTTACGGTGCTTTAAAACTGCGCATTATCACCATAGAAGCGCGAAACAGAGCTTTGGAAATTTT
>JBPOJO010000360.1:0-5597 GCA_052033485.1 Bacteroidota bacterium
ATTCGTAGAAAAAACCCACAAAAATTCAAATCTTTTACAGGATATGAATTTGATGTGGATAGTGATAAACATTTGAACGGTTTTTGCGACTTTATCCTTTCCTTATCTGCCCATCAGCTCGAAATTACTGCTCCAATTTTTTGTATTGTTGAAGCAAAAGATGACAAAATTAATAAGGGCTTAGCCCAATGTGGTGCTGCTATGTACGCCGCACAAATTTTTAATGAACGAGAAGGAAACCCCAAAAAACAAATTTTTGGTTGTGTAACCAATGCTTTTTCATGGTGTTTTTTGAAGTTAGAAAATAAAAATCTCTACATAGACCCCAATTATGTGCCTTTGACTTTCACTGAACCTCATCGAGTTTTGGCGGTTTTGCAATGGATTTTAGATGAGAGTTTGAAAAAGTAACAAGCATTGAAAGTGTAACGAAACGGAAAACGCTTTTTCAAAAGAAATTTTCCGTTTTTTTGTATATTTGCGAGAGGAACAATAAGATTTATCTTTGTAAAAAAAACTACAAATGACGGAAAAAAGAGCGGATAAATTAGCGACGCGATTTGAGGCATATTTGAGCGGAATAAATTACGAAAATATTGAGCAACTTAAAAAAGGGCTTGCTTTTGTTACGCCTGCCTCGCAAAATTCACGGGCGGAATGGCGAAAAAGAGCGAATACGGAAGAAGACGGTCTTTTTCGGCTCGGTGCCTATATTTTTGTGAAACCTGTGCGTAAAACACAAGAGGGCAGTTTTGCGGAAATTTTCAACAGCTTTGAGGCTTTTGCTCCCGAAATTTTGGCATCAATTGATGATATGCTGTCTTTTGCCGAAAAATACCTTGAGTCGCCCGTCGAACTGCATACGGGAGCGGCAACCGAAATCGAAGAAGGATACGGTGCGTTTATGTTTAGTTTCATTGCCCCAATGCGGGTGAATACAAATGTGGAGGAATTGCATGAAAAGGGGATATTGTGATAAATGCAAAAAGTATGAAGTTGTCAAGTTTAACATATTTTGCCGAAAACTATATTTGGTGAAACAGGCGAAACGGCTCATTTATGCCCGAATTGTCATGCGAAGTACCATGAGTTTTTAGGCAAGCAAAACTTTAAAAACCCCGACATGGTGTTTCATTTTGCAACATTTTACAAGTGGTTAGCGGGTCTGCTGCCGCTTCTTTTGCTGTTGCTTTGGTTGATGTAAATATCACGCCGTTTTTTATGTCTTTTGTCGCTTTTTGACGAGTGCGTTGCCGATAGAGGCATAATCTCATACAAGCCGAAACGAGCGTTACATCGTGAATTTTTTGCCGAATTTTCTTGTCCTTTGTATTATACTCAATCTTTTTTTTCGGCTGCAAAACTAATGCTTTTTTTGAAGAAATGAAACGGGGGGACATGAATAACCTTGTGAAACTTGACAAGTTGTCATTCATTCGCCTTTTTTCAGGGGCTTTCTTCTTTTTTTCGTTCGCCACGGCTCACTTCAAAAAGAAGAAAGCCCCCTGAAAAGATAAACAACCTTGTGAAAACTTGACACTTAATTCTTCATTTAGCAGCATTGCCCCAAAGGAAAAAAATCAGAAAAACTAAATATCAAACTTAATTCCCTGTGCCAAAGGCAAATTGCTGCCGTAGTTTATGGTGTTCGTTTGTCTGCGCATATACGCCTTCCAAGAATCCGAACCCGATTCGCGTCCGCCGCCGGTTTCTTTTTCTCCGCCAAACGCACCGCCGATTTCAGCACCCGAAGTACCGATATTAACATTGGCAATGCCGCAATCCGAGCCGTAAGTTGATAAAAAGTCCTCCGCTTCGCGCATATTGTTTGTGAAAATTGCCGAAGAAAGCCCTTGTTTAACATTATTTTGAATTTCTATCGCATTCTCCAAATCGCCTTTGTATTGAATGAGGTACAAAATCGGCGCAAAAGTTTCTTCTTGCACCATTTCGTAATGATTTTCAGCCTCAACAATGGCAGGCGCAACATAATTTCCGCCCTCAAAAGCCGCTCCGGAAAGAACAGTGCCGCCGCAAAGCAATTTTCCGCCCGCTTTTTGAATATTTTCGAGCGCGTGCAAGAAATTCTTTTTCGCATCAGCATCAATTAACGGACCGACAAGTGTAGCAGCGTGCAGAGGATTGCCGATGGTGAGGGTCGAATAAATTTTTACCAAACGATTTTTAACTTCTTCATACATTTTTTCATGCACGATTAAACGCCTTGTGCTTGTGCAACGCTGTCCGCACGTACCGACCGCACCGAAAACGGTTGCGCGAATAGCCATTTCCAAATCTGCGTTCGGCGTGATGATAATCGCATTGTTGCCGCCGAGTTCGAGCAAGGAGCGTCCGAGTCTTGCACCGACAACTTCGCCGACTTTTTTACCCATGCGCGTCGAGCCGGTTGCAGAAATGAGCGGCACACGGCGGTCATGCGACATGACCGAACCGATTTCTGCATCACCTACGACAAGCGAAAAAATACCTTCCGGCAAATTATTTTCTTTTAAAACTTCCGCCACGATTTTTTGACAAGCGACTGCCGTGAGGGGAGTTTTTTCGGAAGGTTTCCACACGCAAACATCTCCGCAAACCGCCGCGAGCATCGAATTCCAAGCCCAAACAGCCACAGGAAAATTGAAAGCGGAAATGATTCCGACGATTCCGAGCGGATGCCATTGTTCGTACATGCGGTGATAGGGGCGTTCGGAGTGCATACTCAAGCCGTATAATTGGCGGGACAAACCGACGGCAAAGTCGCAAATATCAATCATTTCTTGCACTTCGCCCAAGCCTTCTTGGTAAATTTTGCCCATTTCAATCGTTACCAATTTGCCGAGCGGTTCTTTGTATTGACGAAGTTTGTCGCCGATTTGTCTGACGATTTCGCCGCGTTTCGGAGCGGGCACTTCGCGCCAATATTTGAATGCTTCTTGCGCTTTTTCGATGACGTGTTCATACGTTCCGACGGTCGACATTTCGACAGTTCCGATGTGTTCTCCGTTAATTGGGGAAAAAATATCGCGTCTTTGACCGTTTGAAATGACCCAATCTTGTCCGGTGCTTGTGCCGAGGCTGAGTTCTTTAATGCCTAATTGTTCGAGAACCGCTTGCAATTCGGCGGTACGTTTTGCTGTTGCTTGCATAGAATTGATATTAAAAAATTAATGTCAAAATCATTTGATATTTCTGCAAAATTACGCTTTTTTTCTTATTCGGGTGCTTTTTTATTCAAAAAAAAATAGCCCCATTGGGACGGTTTTGAGGCGAAACAGATGTTTTTTTTGATACCGCTAAATGTGCAATGCCGTGCGGAACAGCGCACGGTCAGTTGTTTTGCGGTGTTTTTTTTGTCGCTTGTGAAGACACAAGCAACGGCGAGTGATGTGGCGAAGTCGCTTGTGAAGACACAAGCAACGGCGAAAAAAATTTGAAACCCAAAAAACGACACACAAAAACGCCTTAAAAAACGGTTTTCGCCGTCGCTTGTGAAGACATAAGCGAGGGCGAAAGGTCTTTTTAAGAAATACTCTGAATGTACAAATCGGTTTGTTCGTCCGTCAAACAAAAGTTTTCCTCCTCAAAAATGCGATACCATCGTGCAGTTTCGCGAATTGTTTTTTCAAAATTCCACGACGAATGCCAATGCAACAATCGCCCTGCTTTTGAAGAATCTAAAAGTAAAAGTTTGCTCTCTTTTAAATTCGTCGCATTGCCGGAAAGATTGAGATGAATATTTGAAATTTTATGCCATTCTTTTTGCATCTGCTCCGCAACCGCCTTAACGGTAAAAACATTGGCGGGCGCATCGGCAAAATTCCATGCTTCCGCAAAAGTTTTTTCGCCCGAAAAAAGGCGTTCTGCCAACAACAAATAGCCCCAAAGCGGCTCTAAAACGTGTTGCCATGGACGTACGGAAAAAGGCGAACGAATTTCAAGCGGTTTTTCGGAACTTATCGAACGCACCAAATCCGGAATTAAGCGGTCTTTTTGCCAATCTCCGCCCCCGATAACATTCCCCGCACGGGCAGAGGCAAGCAAAAATTGGTGCTCAATGCCGTATTTTTCGGGATTAAAAAATGAACGGCGATACGACTGAATCAAAATTTCGCAAGCGGCTTTTGAGGCACTGTACGGGTCGTGTCCGCCCAAAGCGTCATTTTCGCGGTAGCCCCAAAGCCATTCTTGATTCTCATAAACCTTGTCTGTCGTAATAAAAACCGCCGCCCGAAGTGAGGGCAAAAAACGCGCTGCCTCTAATACATTCAAAGTGCCGACATAATTTGCCAAATGATTTTCACGCGGATTCGTGTATGATTCGCGCACGAGCGGTTGAGCGGCTAAATGAAAAAGGATTTCGGGTTGAAAATCACGCAGGCATTTTAGCAAATGTTCAAAATCGTTGATGTCGCCGAAAATGCTTTTGTACAACAGTTTGCCCTCTTTTTTCAAACAATCGTGCTGATTGGGGTTCGTTGCGGGAGGGAGTGCGAAAGCGCAGACTTCTGCCCCCATTTTTTGCAGCCAATTTGCCAACCAAGAGCCTTTAAAGCCCGTGTGTCCTGTCAAAAAAACTTTTTTTCCCTTGTAAAAGGCTGCGATTGAAGAATATTTTACCAATTTTTCCATGCCGGTTTTCCACTGTTCCAAATTTCTTCCAACTCAATTTTATCTCGCAAAGCGTCCATACATTTCCAAAAACCCTCGTGTTTGTAGGCAAAAAGTTCGCCGGCAGACGAAAGTGCCTGCATCGGGGAGGTTTCCCACATAATTTTATCGCTGTCTTCGGGAATAAAATCAAAAATATTCGGTTCGAGAACAAAAAAACCGCCGTTAATCCACAATCCGTCGCCCTTCGGCTTTTCGATAAAAGATTGAATACACGCCTCGTTGTCAATATCAAGTGCGCCGTAGCGTCCGCCTAATTGAATGGCAGTCAGCGATGCGGCTTTGCCGTGCGATTCGTGAAATTTGAGCAGTTGATTAAAATTAACATCTGACAATCCGTCGCCGTAAGTGAGCATAAACCGCTCATTTTGAACGTGATGCCTCACGCGCAAAAGCCTACCTGCCGTCATGGTGTTCAAGCCTGTATCCACAAGCGTAACGCGAAAAGCTTCCGATTTTGTGGTGTGAACATGCACATTATTGCCGTCGAGGTCAATTGTTACGTCCGAATTGTGCATGTAATAATTCAAAAAATATTCTTTAATTGTTTCACCT
Source organism: Bacteroidota bacterium (assembly GCA_052033485.1). Lineage (GTDB taxonomy): Bacteria > Bacteroidota > Bacteroidia > Cytophagales > Bernardetiaceae > JBPOJO01. Next base: position 5,227 of record JBPOJO010000360.1, read on the forward strand.
TTGTAGCCGAGACAAATCACAAAGTCGTTAAAACCTTGGTGATAGTACATTTTCATAATATGCCACAAAATCGGGCGACCGCCAATTTCAACCATGGGTTTCGGGCGCGTATTGGTTTCTTCCATAAGGCGAGTACCGAGACCGCCCGCGAAAATTACAACTTTCATTTTTTTGTTTTTTTTGCAATAATAAACAGAATTATTTTTTTTCGATATTTTTTATCAAAAAACTTTGTAAGAAATTCACGGGGGCAAAAAATGTACAGCCGAGAGTAGAGGGTGTTCGAAAAGTCAATTTAGGAAAATTTATACTAAATAAAATTTCGTTATTCCCGTTTTGAACATTTCATTAGAGAAAAAAGACGGTTTTGA
>JBPOJO010000284.1:0-2295 GCA_052033485.1 Bacteroidota bacterium
AAGTAGAGCCAAAAGATTCTGACAAAATTGCTACTCGTTTGCCAATTAGTTTTGCTTTTTGCATGTTAAGAACATTCAATTTTTTGCCAAAATTTCAAGCACAAAATCCAAAACTTTGTGTCCCAGCCAGTTAAGGTTCGCCGTCAAAATAGTCATCATCATTCGAATCGTCGTATCGGCCCTTTCTCCAACAATCAACCACCCACCAAACAAACCCAAGGCAAATCAAAATAACAAAAAACTTTTGAATGTCACTCATAGTTTAAAAACCCTTTCTTGTTTGGAAGGTTGAGCTTTTCAGCAAGAGTCATTGGTTCGGCCAAAGTGATTTTCTTTTCGGCGAAAATTTGAGAATACTTTACCCAAAATTTGGCATGAGAAAAGTACATCAACCCGCCCGAAAGACTCGCCGCGAAGAATAAAGATAAGTATAAAGGTTTCATTGCTGCTCAAAAACGATTCGGCCCATTGTTTGTTCGTTGGAAAGGAAACCTTCCATTAGCCATTTGCCATTAATCGGGCGGATTTTTTTTAGTTCGAAAGAGTAAACTGGCCCATCTTTGACTAGAACATCAAAAATATTCTCTTGAGTGTTTTGATTAGAGCGAAGATAAACCTCCCAAAGCTCATCTTGAAAGTTTTGGTAAATAGGCGAAGTGCCTACGATTTTTAGCGTGGTGTGCATGTTTTTTAACAAACGGTTGAGTTGGCCATTTTTAGCATCAAAGAGTCGAACATTTTCAGAGCTTCCAAATCTGACTTAGGCGCTTTGTCAGCGGCTAAATCTGTCCAACGTTTGAGTGCGGCGTAAAGAGTTTGGGCCGATTGTTTATATTTGGCCGTGATTAGGGCGCTGTTTGAGAGGTCGATCTGATACTTGTCGTTTAGCTCTAAGTAGGACTGTTTCCAGTCGATAACTTCGGGGATGTTGTTTGGGTCAAGGTTCATGGTTAACTACTCCTCTGCCCTTGCAATGCGGGCAGTCTTTTAGTGGTTCGTTGATTTTTTCAATTAGTTCTGTCAAGTAAGAATTGATGTTGTTTTCGAGGTCTTGGTAATTTGCTCCTTCAAATTTCGGCGCAATGTCCGAGTCCTTATATGATGCTTTTTGCTTTTCATTTGGGACGATACGATAAATTGCTATCTTTCTATCCAGGCGGTAGTCTTTAACATATTTTGGCCGTTTGGCAAAAATGTTTACGCATCTTTTATATTCTTCTTTTTCGTGAAGCTGGATTTTCTTAGAAACTTCGAAATGGAAATCGTAATCCGAACTAACATATGCAACTCTTGGGTTGATATTTACTTTGACAAATTCGCGGATTCGTTTGTAACTTTCTTCTGTTGAGAGGAAGCACCGTTCATCTTGAAGAGTATCGGGGTGTTTTGTTATCTCGTCAATAAGGTAGTGCTGAACATTGGGCGGCGCAACTACAAATTGCCAGTTGGAATTTTTGTGGGCGATTGTTGAGATTCCAAATTCAACGTTTTCGAGGTATGATTCTTTTTGTTGAAAAACTGGCTCGTATAGGCCCATGATTTCAGAGTTGGTATATTCCTCCTTATCGTCGTCGTATTCAAAATAGTCGGCGGATACTTCATGAGGAAGTTTGTCGGTTGGAACAAAACCGCTTTTTAGAATGTAGCTGGAAATAACTCTTGGCGGCGAAATCTTTTTTTGAACGGTTTTCGGCAGTCTTGGTAGTTCATACCAGCCTTTTTTATTGGTTTCCTTTGCTTCTCCGCAGTCGAAAACAAAAGCTCTCAAGTCGATATAACTCCACTGGTTATTTTGAGAGGTTGAGTCGGAAATGTAAGCCTTGTCTGGGAAGATGATGGCGTTGTATTTAGTCATAATTTTACAATGCAACCTCCTCAATAATGTCCCATAGACCAAACTTGTTCTCTTTTAGTTTGACTACAGATTCGGCGTTCCATGATTTTGCTTCGGTTTTAGCCTGTTCAAAGCTTGAAACCCATGAGAGTTTGCCGTTTCTATTCGGCAAGTTGCCGTCTTTAAATTTAAAAGAGTATAGAATTTTTTGGTTTGGCATGTTAGTTGTAAAGTTGGGGATATAGTATCGCGTCTTCTTGAGTAAAGTCCAGCGCCATTTTTAAACTTTCCGCCGAAAGTTCTTCGTTTTTTTTATCTTTTGTTTTATTTTTCCAAGGGATTTCGGCGGGCAAGCCTTGGATTTTGTATTTTTGAAGAAAGTCGGCCCAATCTTGTTGTAGTTGCTCAAACCTTAAAATTTCAACAGGAAAAATGCTATTTTTTGCCCACGTTGCTTGGGG
>JBPOJO010000679.1:0-5827 GCA_052033485.1 Bacteroidota bacterium
TTAGGAAGAAAATAAGATTCAGAATAAAAAAGCCCGAAAAAGGCAAATGATTGACTATTTAGTGCTTTTTTCATTCATTTAGGCTTTTTTAGCGCTCGTTTTTTTAGCGGTGGTTTCACCTGCTTCCGCTTCAACTTTTTCTTTTTTTACTTTAGCTTTCACTTCCTTTTTCACTTCCGCAGTTTCTGCTTCGGCAACTTCGGTTTTTGCGGCGGTTTTTTTCTTGGTTTCCTTTTTTTCGACAGGTTTTTCTACTTCTGCCTTAGGTGCTTCTGTTTTCACAGGGGCAAGATTTTCGACATTTTCCTTTTCTGCCTCTTTGGTTTCAACTTTCGGGTCAAGGACTTCGGGGAAAAACTCCGCCAAAAGATTGTACCAAGAAATGAGCTTTTTGATGTCAGAAATATGCACACGTTTTGCGTCGTTTTCGGGCAAAATCTCGTTCATAAAATCGCGCAACTGTGCATCACCTGCGTCTTTTGCAAGGTTGATAACGGAAGGGTATTTATCACGAACGGCACGAAAAACTTCTTCCAATGCGACCGCACCCTCACCGGTAGTGGTATATACGGAAATTTCTTTTAAAATAGAAACTTTGTGTCCTGCGTTGGTAATAAGTTTTATTTTCGGGTTTCCGACCGCCTCGACAATGACTCCGTTTCTTGCCGGCTTAACAATTTTGAAGAGTCCGGGTTTTCCCGAAATAACGGCGATGTCTTTCAAATCGTTCACTTTTTCCATTTTAATGTGGGTTTTCAGTGCTGAATAAAGTTTTAGACAATTTTATTGATGAAGTTAAGGATTTCATCTTTTCCCAATCCCGTTTCGGAGGAGGTGAGAAACATTTCGGGCAATTCTTCCCAAGTATCTTTCAACTTCGTTTTGTAGCGCGCCAAATTAGCCTGCAAAACGCCTCGTGAGAGTTTATCGGTTTTCGTAAACACCATCACAAACGGAATTTGCGCCTCGCCGAGCCACTGCAAAAAAAGCAAATCTATGGCTTGCGGTTCGAGTCGCGAATCAATCAAGACAAAAGTACAGACTAAGTTCGTCCGTTTTGACAAATAATTTCTAATCATTTTGTCAATTTCTTCCCTTTTCGGTTTGCTCAATTTAGCATATCCGTACCCGGGCAAATCAACCAAAAACCATTTTTCATTAATTAAAAAATGATTGATTAACTGCGTTTTTCCCGGTGTTGCGGAGGTTTTTGCTAATTTTGCCTGCCCCGTGAGCATATTAATCAAAGACGACTTTCCGACATTTGAGCGACCGATAAAGGCAACTTCTCTGAGGTCTGTCTTCGGGCATTTGCCTGTTTCAGGGCTGCTGACGGTGAAAACTGCGGATTTAATCAACATTTTGAATGAATAATGAAAAAAAAATTTGCCAAAAAAACCTCAACGAATTGAGGTGTCAGCTTCCGTTTTGAAGAACGGAAATGCAAAATAAATAATTTTTTTTGATAAATCAAAATTGTTTCAAATTTTTCGGATTTGTGAACAAAATAAAATGCTGATTTCAAGGCGAAATGCGTGCCTTTCACTCGCCTGCGAGGATAAATGCTGCCCAATAATATGGTTCGGGGTGCTCTTTTTTTATTTCTGCTCGCGCTTCTCTGAACGCTCGCCTTGTATCTTCGTAAGCAATTAATTTTTGATAAAATTTAACCATCAATTTTTGTGTAACCGCATCATCAACTTTCCACAAGGACATAATAACGGATTTTGCGCCCGCAACCTTAAAAGCGCGTCGCAATCCGAAGACCCCCTCGCCGGTTTTTACATCGCCCAATCCCGTTTCACAAGCTGCCAAAACGACCAAGTCGGTGCTGTCTAAGTTCAAATTTGCAGCTTCCAACGCCGTCAAAATTCCGTCTTCTGTGTCGGGTTTGTGCTTCATGCGCATATAATTGCTCACGCCTGAGAGCAATAAACCTGAGCGCAACATCGGGTTAATTTTGGCGTTTTTTTCATTTCCGGAAACAAAAAAGCCGTGTGTTGAGAGGTGCAAAATTTTCGGATTCTGCACTTTTTTTACGTTTTCTTCACTTGCCTCTTTGCCGATAAAAGATTTCAACTGAAATCTATGCGATTGCAAAATATCACTAATTTTTTCTACCTCTTTCAGCGTGCCGGGCAAAAGCGAAACTTTTTGAAAACTTGCAAAAGCGCGCGTACTGTCGGGCGCGAGTTCATTTTTAAATTTTCCGTCTGCCTCAACTTCATAAGCGGGAAAACCTAAAAGCTCTGCGCGTAGTTGCGGATTTTTTTCCTTAGAAAAACTCAGGAGTTCGTTTGTATTGTTGAGCAAATGTAAGTCAATTTCCTCCATGAGATATTTTTTTGTTTTCGGGTTGTACAGTGCGTCGAGCGCAATTTGATTGTAAACGCCGTCGGGAGAAAAATATACTTTTTGAATATTTTGTAAGCGTGCGGCAATCGGCTGCCAAATTTGAGCATAACTAATCGTGTCTTCTTTTTGGAAGATAATGGCATTTTTTTGATATTTTTGGTATTTATTTTCCAAATCATTGCCGTTTTTTAACAAAATCAATTCGGGAGCTTTTGAATTTTTTTTGACAATCATGGCGGCGTAATAAACGGTGTCGGTGAAGTCAAATTGTGCATATTGCGGAAAATCAGGGGACATTTCAATTTGCGAGCTGTCTTTTAACAAACCATTGTAGCCGAAATGATTGAAACGAACTATCTCAACGGCAGCCTCATTTTTTTTCAACTTCTTCTGCACGTCTTGCCAAGTGCTAATTTTTTTGTCATTTAAAGTTGAAAAACTTTCGGACTTTACGGAAAGCGTTTTTTCCAATTGTGTAAGGGCATCGCGCAAAGAATCAAGTGAAATATTTTCCTCTTCAAGTTCTTCTTTTGTCAATTCTTCTGCGTCGGCGAGTTTTTGATTCAATAAATTCCAATGCCCGTAAAGCGAAATGAGCTGCGTATCTCGGCTGTTTAAAATTCTGTTTTTGATTTTTTGGGTGGATTGCAACAAAACGGCTTTTGTCGCTAATTGCAAATCATATAATTCAGCGGTTTTTTGGTCAGGATTTTCAAAAGCGAAAGCGTTAAAAATTTGAAAATAAAAAGCAAATTGGTTGTTGAACATATCTTCTTTTTGCTTTTCTGACAGCAGCGGAAAAATTTTTTTCATTTTTTTTAACGCCCAATTTTTGCAATTTTGCGCCAAAATTAAGGCACTGTCCTTTTTATGGGGGTTCATAAAAAAAATTTCAGACAAGGCACTTTCGGCAGAAATTACGTCAGGGTGGTTTTTATCAATAAATTGCAACATAAGCTTTTGAGCATGCCGCAATAGTTCGCTTGCCTGCTCCGTTTTTTGCATTTGTCGCAAATATTGCGCTGTATTCAACAAAGCGATGGCATAGTCAAGTTTTTCGCCTGTCAGCTCTTTTTTGATTCGACAAGCCTCTGTTTGTAAGTTTTCGGCTTTTTTCGGACAGCCCATCTTGGAATAAACGGAGCTCAAATTGGTGAGAATCGAAGAGTAATCAAGGCTGTTTTCACCGTATAATTTTTTAAAAATTTTCTCCAAACGCAGATATTTTTGCAATGCTTTTTCATAATTGCCGAGACTTGAATGGGCTGCAGCCAAGTTGTTGAGGGAATTTTGATACGGAATGTCATCTTCAACGAGTATTTTTTCGCGAATTGCCATCACTTTTTCAAAATAATGCAAGCTTTCTGCATAATCGTCATTTTTGTGGTACAAAATACCTAAATTATTCAGCGTTGCTGCGTAATCACTGTGATTTTCGCCTAAAATTTCTTTGCGAATGCCTAATGCCAAAAGATTATATTTTTCGGATAAATCAAAATTATCCTTTCTCGAATAAATAATTGCCAAATTGTTCAATGCGTGTGCAAACATTTCACTTTTTTCGCCGAAAAGTTCTCGCCCTGTTTCCAAAGCTTTTAAGGCGTAAGTTTCGGCAGTATCATAGTTGAAAGTAAAATTATAACAATTCGTCAAGTTATGGAGCACCAAAAAGTAATCATGATGCATTTCCCCTAATTTAACCCTTCTGTATTTTTCAATCTTGTGAAATGCCTCTTTCGCATTTTCATATTCTTTCAGCGCAAAATATACACTGCCTAAGTTATCAAGTGCTTCAATATAGAGCGCGTTCTCTTCGCCGAATAAATTTTTAAATATTTGTGTTGCGCGCAATAAATATGGTTTCGCACGCAATTTTTGTTTGTATTTTTGGAAATATAAGCCTAAATTCAACTCCGAATTGGCATATTCTTCGTGATTTTCTCCTAAATGTATTCGTATCAAACTATCCGTTTCAAAAAGATAATTCAGCGCAATTTCTTTTTTTTCCGGCAAATTTTTAAAGTTTTTACCGGCGAGATTTTTGGCTTTAAAATAATTAAGCGTGTTTTTTTGACCGCTCTTTTCCGCCAAAATGAGGGCAGAATCTAATAAAAAGAAAGCATCTGCATACTTTTTAGCAGCCGTCAGCGTGTCGGCTTTTTGGTATAAACCTTGCCATTCCTGAGCAAAAAGGTTTGCAAGCGGGAACAAGAGTAAAAAATTAAACAGTACAGCGAGAAATTTATGACTCATGTTGATTGGGTTTGAAAATAAAAAATATGCGAACCTTACAACGAAATTCAGTTCGTTGTAAAATTGACATTAAAAGTAAATTTTCGCCCCAAAATGAAGATAAATGCCCCGTTTTATCGTTTTTTAATTGCCGTACTTTTTTTGCCCGAGTGTACCGCGAGCTAAAGCTCGCGGTACAAATCGCTAAAGCTCGCGGTACAAGCCGGCTAAATAGTTGCGATTTTTTTATCAACTCAAAACAGAAGTCACAAAATCGCAAAATTTTCCTTAACAATACTGACTGAGTAAATGCTCTAAATCCATTGCAACTGCGTCCGGCGGGCAATCTAATTGGTCGGCAGTGATTTGAACATAAACCATTCTCTCGTCGAGGTCGTAATGCTCCTCAAACCAAGATGCTTTTCTGTCTATCTCAAAAAATACATCTACAAAATCATTTTGAGGAATAAAAATGACTTCTAATTCATGTAAACGCCCGCTGTAAATCCCTCCTGCCCGAAATTCAAATTCTTGCACAAAAGGCAAACGGGTGCGCATTTGCGGGTGCGCCCAAACACATTCGGACTCAACAAGTTGAAAACCAAGCAAATTCAAACCGTCAAGCAGTTGTTGGCAAAGAAAAAACGGCGCAACTTGAACATGGTCATTGTCAGAGGGGTCGACACCGCTCGCTACGTCAACACGAGTTTTGAACCAAACCGACACGCCGCCGACCGTAACAGGCAAATCGGGCGGCATCGGAATCGTAAAGCTGATTTCAATATTTTCATTTGCCTGCACATGAACATTTTCTTCAATCAAATATTGTTCAAGCACAATTTTTCCGTAATTTCCATCTTCATAACGTACTTCCGTCATCAAATCAATCCATATTGAAGCGATTTTTTGCTCGGCATTGCCGCCTTTAATATGTATGACTCCGCTGCAATCTGCGCCCGCCTCCACAACTTCTGCGGCAAGAATGGTATCAACTTTAACTCCGCCTATGCCGACTCCGGCAAGGATTTTTTTGAAGAAAGACATGATTTTTAAGGGTTTAGGTGAAAGGCGGCTTCTGTACGCACGCTTTACAAAGCTAAAAAGTTATTGCGAAAAAAACAAGTTTTCTGACAAAAATTTGAAATATCTGTTTCAAAACGACTTTTTTTGACGAAAATGAAAAAAAAAGTATTTATTTTTGTTTTGTAAAAAAAAAATTCCTAACTTCTGACTTGAAAAT
>JBPOJO010000536.1:0-4473 GCA_052033485.1 Bacteroidota bacterium
TATCAGCCCAATTCAATCGTTCAAAAATCATTTTCAATTTACCGTAATCGGGCGCAATATTTTCGTCGAGCATTTCTTTCGGATAGACATTTTCATCGGCAAAATGTTTCAAAAAATACAAAACCATGTCCGAATTATACAGTGCATTTTTTGCATTTTCCGAAAATTTATAGCCGTTGTAATAAGTCTGCAAGTCCTCCATGATGCTCGCCTCGCGACTTTTATCCTGCAAAACAAGCAGCAACAAATCCCGAACTTCCGATTCGGTAAAGCCCATTAAGTCGTGAAATTTTTCTTCCAATGAAAGATTCGTAGCCATGTTGAAGCCGCTCGTGAGCGAATCAAGCGTTACGGGCGACACACCCGTGATAAAAAGGCGGTCGACAACAGCCGTCTGAGTCGCAGTTTTGATTGCCTCAAAAAACTTGCGCACATAGCCGTATTTTGAAACGCTTTCTCGAAACTCAGCTACATCGCGCAGCAATATTTCATTCGTAAAATGGTCGTATTCGTCTATGAGAAGGTATATCGGTTTTTCATCAGTGGGATATAGCTCAAAAAGTGCGGTTACACACTGTTCTGCCGAACTTGCAGATTGAATCGATGCCAAAACTGATGGAGAAAAAATAGGATTTTTTTCACAAAAACCTAAAACAGACATTCTGACAGAAAAATTTAAGCCTTCAATGCTTTTTTCCTTAGTTTCCGTGTTGATGCGACTGAAATCAAATTTCAAAATGCGAAACGAACTTGCCAAATCCGTCGGATGTTGTCCGATGTAATATTTTGAAAATATTTTATCAAATTTTGCTCTGCGATTGCTGTCATAATAATATTCCAAAACGGACAAAAACAAACTTTTTCCGAAACGGCGAGGACGCAGAAAAACGTTATAAAGGCTTTCAGTTTGCTCTAAACGCCCTAAAAAAGTCGTTTTGTCTACAAAAACATAGTTTTTGGTTGCTAAACTCTCTAAATTGCTGATTCCGTAAGGAAATAATGCTCTTCTATTTTTATCCATGACATTTTTTAGAAAAAAATAAACAATTTATGTGTTTTTGTGCAATTTTTAAATTAAACCACATTTACGAGAGTAGGATAATTACACAAAACTAAAACTTAATATTTTTGATAAAATTTTCAATGATACCAAAAATATCGGCTGACTCGGTCAACACAATCACTTGTGCTTTTGAAAATTTCGGATTTTCAAACATAGAAGCAAAATGTGCAATTACCTCGTTTTTCTTCTCTTTTTGGAAGAATAACAAGTATTGATGCAAATTTTCCAACATATTTTTTTTCTCCGTCTTTTTAAAATGTTCGCCGTTTATCCACAAAACAATTTGTTCGTTGAGCAAAACTAACTCTGCAAGCGATAATTCGGGGAGCTTTGTTTTATATTTTTCAAAATTACCCAAAATTTGCTCAGGCGTAATTTTCAAAAATTCTTCCAAACTACGGCGAAACATCATCGCTGCATTCAGCCCGACAATACCCGCAATCGCCTTTGTATGAATATCTTTCAGGTCTTTTAACGGCTTTATCATGTCCGAAACGCGCTCCCACGCACGACGGTCAGGGGTTTTGGAGAGGCTGAGGAAAAAATTGTCTTGATAAGTTGTTTTTTTCTCGTCCTCATCAAGAAATTTTTTATTTTTTTGAATAAATTGTATCACACGTTTGTCAATCCCTGTTCTGTCCGCCCAAATAAGCCAATCGTCAGCCGTCGGCGCAAATTCATACACGTTAAAACGTGACAATAAGGCAGGGTCAATATCGGTCAACTGATATTCCTCCCCCTCATTCACTGCCGAAATAATGATGCTTCCTTCAGGTAATTTTTTGCCCGCTAAAGTTTTATTAAGCGTCAAATCCATGACCGATTGCAAAATTTCGGGGCGCGCGCGATTAAGTTCGTCAAGAAATAAAACCACAGGTTTTCCGTCACGAGGCCACCAATAGGGCGGTAAAAAATTGGAAATCCCTGTTTTTTCGTCTTTTGTCATCAAGCCGATGAGGTCGCCGGGGTCGCTCATTTGACCGAGAAAGAAAATGATAACAGGCATTTTTTTTTGGTTAAAAAAATCGGCAATAATGCGCGATTTTCCGATACCGTGCTTACCGACCAACATGAGGTTCTGCGCATGCGGCGTAATTTCAAGAATTTCAGTTAATTCTCTTACATCAATTTTAATCGCCATAATTTTGTGTTTTATCGGTTACTCCTTGCCATTTGTCATAAACTGTCGTTATTGTACCTTTTACGGCAATTTTGATACCTTTGTCGTACATGACTTTTACGCTGCGATAGAGTTCCACGATGCTTTGCAAAGCATTTTGAAAGTCTTTAAAAGAAATATTAATTTGCAAATAATCCCATTTTGACAGTCTTATGTACAAAAATAATTTTCCCGAACCTTTTTTTAGCATATAAACAAAATTTTCTTCGGCAGCAATTTGAGCAACCGCGGCATATATCGCTTGAATTTTGAGTTGCGTAATTTTTGAGTTTTTAGCTTTTTCGGTCTGCATAATCACATGCGCTTCCGTAACCGCCTCAAACAGTTGCAAAATGTCCTCTGCGGTTGAAAAGCGGTATGATTTTTCACCGCTCAATAAACTTAAGCCCAATTCTGCGTCAAAAAAAATGTAAAAACGCGCCATAAAATTTTTTTTATCATTAGCGAAGTCACAAGTTAAGCGTTTCAGAGCCCGTTCTGACTTTGGATAATTTGCTTCCGGACAATGAATTTGCTCATGCGCATTAAGTTTTTTGGCAAGCTCAAATAAGAATTTTTCTTTTTCTTCTTCGCTTTCAAGGAAAAAGCCGACTTTCTTCTTGAAAAGTTTTTTTAAAATTTTATTAAGCTGTCCTTGCAGCAACCTGTCAGGATTGTAATTATACATCTTTTTATATCTTTTTTGGTTTTTTCCAAGAAACGTTTGTTTCATTTTTTACCGTAAAAACAATGCCGTGTTCGCCCAAATCAATCACATTTCGGATGAGTGGGCGCACTTTCGGCAAAACTTCCTGAAATTTTGAAAACGGAATATTGATGTTCAATACTCTGTTTTTTTCAAGGCGCAATTTAATCACAATTTTGACAGTATCATAATCGTAAGCGTATTCAAAATTTTCTTCTGCCGCAATTTCTTCAAAAGAGGACAAAATGGCAGAAATTTTAAGGCTTCGTATTTTTAATTTTTTTGTTTTTTCGTGTTTAAAAACTTCCGATGCCTTTTTCAACAGCTCAAAATGTCTCAAAATTTCCTCAATTCCGTCAATTTTGTAATCTCCGACACGATAATTGTGAACAATCAATTCGTTTTCTTTAGAAAAACGAATGTTAAAATAATTCAATTGGGAGGGCAAATTTTTATCATTCAAATAAAAGGTAATGGATTGAGTACCCGGACCGACCTCGGTTGAGAGTCCAAGCGAGGTGCTGTCCTTAATAATCGGAATGACTTCAAGTTCTCTTTTCATTTTTTGAAGAAATTCATTTTGCGCCCATACGGAAGCAATGCGAACGGCTTTTTCTCCGGTAAAAGATGCCTCGTAAAGCAATACTGCGTCTTTTTTTGTATATGCCATGTTTTTAAATTTTCACATTATCACATTATAAGGCTAAAGCTCGTCCGAATAAGTTCCGAAATAACCGACATAATCGGGCAAAAGTTCATGCCTGAAAGGAATTTCAATGTTTTGTTCGCGCTTTCCTTTTGCGTCAAAAATATAGATTTTTTTTGAAAAAGGACATATCACCAAAGCAATTTTTACGCCCGAAAGTCTCCAAAAATATTGCGCTTTGAGGAGTGCGGGGTTCAATCCGTATTTTGAGGAGACAATTTCAATCGCTAAATCGGGCGGGACGGGAATTGCGCCTTTGAAAGTTCGCTGTGTTTCCTCGCTGACACTCTCATAAGCAATGTAAGAAATATCGGCTTTTCGTCGCCAAAATTCTTCCGTATTGTCGGGATTTGGCAAATAATATTCGGTTTCTTCGCTGTATACGCGCCCGCGTTTGCGTGAAAGTGCCCATGTAAGCAGCCCCGATGCAATCAAAATCGTGATAGCTCCGAAAATTCCGCCCATAGAATTGTAAATAAAAAGTTTATCGGATAAAAATTCTAAACGCAAATCTTCATTAACAGAAGTAATTTTGGTATAGTCATCATTAGAAATTTTTGCGGGTAAATTGAGGGTAAAATATTCCGATTCGGCGGGAGAAATTTCGGACAAAACAAAGGCATTTTCCTTTTGTTCAATACGCAAATGCGGATTGAACTTTGCAATATTTTTATCATAAAATTTTTGCCAAATGAGCGGCGGTACATGTAAAACGGTCATTAAGTTAGCTTTTTAAGCATAAAAATCTGCCTGCGTTTGACTTTTTCCGCGCTGAAACAAAACAACAGGCATTGCAAAATTAATCATTTGCCGATAAAATGCAGCATGAAACAGCAAAA
>JBPOJO010000656.1:0-10269 GCA_052033485.1 Bacteroidota bacterium
GAATCGACCAAAAACAGCGGAGAACTTGTCCATAGCAAAGATGCTGTAAAAAAATTGTAAAATAAAAGCAATATCTCACAGAAAAGAAAATAATTCACTTCACAAAGAAAACAAAGCCTTGGAAACAAGCCGAAATGATTGGAAAGCCAAGTATTACGCATTAAAAAACGTGCCTAATTATCCGTTTTTGACCTAAAAGCAGGGGAAATTTTGGGGCGAATCTGAACAGCCCTTGTTTGAATCCGTAGCTAAAATAGCTAAAATATTGTTTATCAGTTGTTTGCGAAAACAGATAAATCCTCATTTTTTTATCCTACTTTGCCCTGAAATAATTCATTTTCAAACAACAAAGCTAAGGAAAAACTGCGAAATGCCGCCGATTATTTTTTTGTTTATTTGAAAATCAAAAAACAATAATTACCTTTGCAAAGTCAGGCACAAGCTGTGATTTTTTTTGATTTCCTTTCGACGGATAAAACCCTGCGTTTGGCAATTTTTAATAAAAAGCAGCGGAAAAAAATCTTATGACTAAAAATAAAATTTTCAACTATGTTTTTGCTTTCAATTTGCTCTGCATTTGGGGGCTTTTAGCTTTCGGCATTTATTGGCTTTTTTTTCAAAAAAATGAAAATAATTTGCCCCAATATCAATTCGATACTTTACAAACTATTCACGTTCAACCGCTTCATTTGCCCGATACAATTGCCTTTTGCGGTGAAATTGTCCCGCTGAACGACCCCGAAGTGCGCGAAAGACTTGACCGCGAACTGACCGTCAACGCTTATATGCAGGCAAGCATGAGCTTGATAATGAAACGCGCCAATCGTTGGTTTCCGCAAATGAGCGAAATTTTGAAAAAAGAAGGTATTCCCGATGATTTTAAATACCTCTGTGCCATCGAAAGCGGTTTGGAAAATCTTGTCTCCTCTAAAAAAGCAACAGGCTATTGGCAAATTCTCGAACCGACCGGACGCGAGTTAGGCTTGCGAATCACGCCCGACTACGACGAACGGTATGACCCAATTTTGGCGACACACGCCGCAACAAAATACCTCAAAAAATCAAAGGAAAAACTCGGTTCTTGGACTTTGGCTGCCGCTTCTTACAACATGGGAATCAGCGGTGTAATGCGCTCGTCCGCCCAACAATTTTCGGATTCTTACTACGATTTATGGCTCAATACGGAGACTGCGCGCTATATCTACCGAATTTTGGCGTTCAAAATTATCATGGAAAATCCCGAAAAATTTAATTACAAAATCCCGAAAGAGCAGCTTTATCAGGCTTGGGAAACCGACAAAGTACGCCTTGACTCTGCCGTCGAAAACCTGCCGAAACTCGCTTTACAACTCGGAATCAGCTATAAATTATTCAAATATTACAATCCCGCTTTGCGAACGCACAAGCTAAGAACGGCAAAAGGCGACAGTATTTTTATCAACTTGCCGAAAAAATCCTTTCGACACGGCAGTCAAGCGGAGAAAAAATTCACCCCCGAAATGCTGACGGAGGTGTTCGGTTGGAGTGAAGCAGAAGACAGCACCAACGAAAAAATCAAAGACGACGCGAAATAACGGGCAAAATCGCCTCGCTCCATGCCGTAAATTCGTCGTTTAATATTTTTTCGCGAGCAGTTTCGACAAGCCACAAATAAAAACTCAAGTTTTGCACGCTTGCTATCTGCGCACCGAGCATCTCGTCCGAATGTACAAGATGACGCAAATATGCCTTGCTGTAATGCCCGCTGACATAGCCCGAAAGTCCCGAATCAAGCGGAGAAAAGTCATTTTTCCACTTCGCATTGCGCATGTTCATGATGCCTTCGGTTGTAAAAACAGTGCCGTTTCGCGCATTTCTTGTCGGCATCACACAATCAAACATATCAACGCCGAGGGCGATGCAACGCAAAATATTTTCCGGCGTGCCGACTCCCATGAGATAGCGCGGTTTTTCTTTGGGCAAAATTTCGCAAACAAGCTCCGTCAATTCATACATATCTGCCGCCGGTTCGCCGACAGATAAACCGCCGATTGCGTTGCCTACGGCATTTTTTTCGGCAATATATTCGGCAGAAATTTTTCTCAAATCTTTGTAAACACTCCCTTGCACAATCGGAAAAAGCACTTGTTCGTAGCCGTAATGACCGCTTGTTTGCCCAAAATGCGCAACACAACGGTCGAGCCAACGATGCGTCATTTCCATTGATTTTTTGGCGTAATCATATTCACAAGGGTAGGGCGTACATTCATCAAAAGCCATGACAATGTCCGAACCGATGATTCTTTGAATATCCATCGAACGTTCGGGTGAAAAAAAATGCTTTGAGCCGTCAATATGCGAACGAAATTCCGCGCCCTCTTCTTTAATTTTTCGTATTTCGGACAGTGAATAGACTTGAAAACCGCCGCTGTCGGTCAAAATCGGGCGTTCCCAATTCATAAAGCGATGCAAACCGCCTGCCTGCGAGAGAATTTCCAAACCGGGACGCAAATAAAGATGATAGGTATTGCCGAGAATAATTTGCGCATGAATATCGTCCGTCAGTTCGCGTTGATGCACGGCTTTGACCGTTCCCGCTGTTCCTACGGGCATAAAAATCGGCGTTTTTATGCTCCCGTGAGCGGTTTTGAGCACCCCTGCGCGAGCGGAACTGTTTTTTTCGGTATGTATTAATTGATATGACATATTTTTGGGGTTAGGCAAATTTTCATTTTCCATGTGTTTAGCCGAAAACGCATCGCAAGATTCTTGTCCTCGCCGAAAAACCTAAAAATTGCTTGCTGATAGCTTGCGGCAAACTTTTGGGCTAATTGCACAGCTTAAAAAAAAGGCTTGATGGTGAAATGATTATTATGCCGAATTTTAAGGCGCAAAAGTACAAATTATTGATTTAAAATAATTTTTTTTGAAAAAAAAGAATGTTCAATATTGTTTTTGAGTTAAAAATTTGTTTAAGTTTGCGGCATTGATTTTTTGTACACTCTTAGGGTTTTCAAAACCATTCGGGTGTATGGTAAAGTTCGGTGAAAAAAAGGCACGGGCTTCTGCCTTTGTACAGCTAAGATTAAAAAAACTATCACAAATAATTCTTATGAGCGAGTCTAAAGAATTAAATAAAAGCAAAAAATCTCCGGTAGAAAAATTTTTGAATATCGTAGAGAAAATCGGCAACGCCCTGCCTCACCCCGTAACCTTATTTGCTTCTTTGGCAATTTTGGTGGTGATTTTGTCGGCGATAGCAAGCGCGTTTTCATTGGAAGTTGCGCACCCCAAAGACCAAAAAATCATTAAAGTTATCAATCTTCTTTCCGAAGAGGGTTTGCATTTAATTTTAAAAAATTTAGTAACGAATTTCACCTCATTTGCGCCCTTAGGCACTGTTTTGGTCGCAATTTTGGGTATAGGAATTGCCGAGAGCAGTGGTTTTATCGGCACGGTGCTTCGCCTTTTGGTCATTAAAGCACCGAAAAGACTGCTCACCATGATAATCGTTTTTTGCGGTGTCATGTCAAATGCGGCAAGTGAAGTGGGTTATGTTCTTTTGATTCCGCTTGCCGGCACAATTTTTCTTGCCGTCGGGCGACACCCTATTGCGGGCATGGCGGCGGCATTTTCGGGCGTTTCGGGCGGATACAGTGCAAATTTGCTTTTGGGTACGATTGACCCGCTTTTGGCAGGTATCACGCAGGAGTCGGCGCGGATTATTGATGCAACTTACTCCGTCAGCCCTGCCTGCAACTACTATTTCATGTTTTTTTCGACCTTCGTCATCACGCTCGCGGGCACGTACGTAACGGAAAAAATTGTGGTGCCGCGTTTTGGTTCGTTTGACAATCAGTCTTCCGAAACTCAAATTGAACGGCTCAATGCGGAGGAGAAAAAAGGACTTTTGTATGCAATCATTTCATTAACAATATTTTGTGCCATTATTTTTTGGTTCACTTTACCGCGTGATTTGGCTTTGCCGCTTGCCGGCATTTTGCGCGCACCTGCAGAAGCGGGAAATCCGAGCGGCGATTTGTTACATTCGCCTTTTATGAGCGGCATTGTCAGTTTGATTTTTATTTCATCGGCAATCGGCGGAATCGCTTACGGCGCGGGCGCGGGAACGGTCAAAAATGATGCGGACGTAGTGAAGGGTATGTCAAAAGCGATGGAATCGCTTGGTTCTTACATCGTTTTGGTCTTTTTTGCATCTCAATTTGTCGCATTTTTTAATCAAACGAACTTGGGTTTGGTTTTGGCGGTCAAAGGAGCTGAATTGCTCAAATCGGTCAATTTAGGCACTTATCCCCTTGTTTTTTTGTTTATTTTAATATCATCTTCGATAAACCTCATCATGGGAAGTGCTTCGGCGAAGTGGGCAATCATGGCACCGGTTTTTGTTCCGATGTTCATGCTTTTGGGTTTAACGCCCGAATTTACGCAAGTTGCTTATCGCGTCGGAGACAGTGTAACAAACGTTATTTCGCCGATGATGTCGTATTTCGCACTCATTGTTGCATTTTTTCAAAAATATGACAAAAATGCCGGCATCGGCACGATTATTTCGACGATGTTGCCCTATTCTGTCGTGTTTTTTGTCATTTGGACTTTGTTATTATTGGTGTGGATTTTATTGGACATTCCTATCGGACCGAATGCCGAATTTTTTATGCCGACAGCAAAATAGCATTTGTCGAATTGTTTTTTGAATTAGTCGTTTTCTTTGCGGGCTTTGTCTTTTTTTTCCTCAAAATCAATTTTTAGGAGTTTAAATTGTACGAGATAAAAGAAAATTCTATCCGCAATGTTAGCAGCAAAAGGAACCGAAAGACAATATTTGCACGATTTGAAAGTCGCATCAATGCTTTCATTCGCCGCCGGGAGCGTTAATTCCGCGAGTTTTTTTGCCTTTGATGTCCTTACGACAAACGTAACGGGGCACGTCGCTTTGATGGCAAATGATGTCGTGGCGTACAATTGGGAACAAGCCGAAATGAAATTTTTATGGATGTTCCTCTTCTTTTTCGGAGCGTTTATCTCCGGAGTCTTGGTTATTTTAGCCGGTCGAATCAATCCGCGCTATTCACACACCTTGCCGCTCTTACTCGAAATGTTTATTTTAATTTTCGTAACGGTCTATGGCAGTGAATATTACGATTACAGCAAACTCAATACGCAATTGCTCGCCGGCGGTTTGCTTTTTGCGATGGGCTTGCAAAACGCGACAGTCTCGCTTGTTTCGGGCTTCGTTGTCCGCACAACTCACCTCACGGGCTTATTCACGGATTTGGGGATAGAAACGTCAAAATTCATTTTGCCTGCCGATGCCGCCGCTTTGCGCAAAACACGCACAAAATTAGTTTTGCAACTCACGGTTGTATTCTTTTTCTTTTCGGGCGCGGTTGTCGGCGGATTTTTATTTGCCAACTATCTTTTTTATGCCTTTTTGGTAGCAGCCGGCATCGTTTTTACGGCAATTCTTTTTGATATATTGGATTTTCAAAAAGAAATTCTTAGGAAAAAAAGGGAAAAAAATGAAAGTAATGCATCTGAAGATAATGTCAGTTCGGGATTGAGTGTGTCAGAATAAAAATGTAGCGCAAGCAAGATGCTTGCAAAAAGTGTAGCGCAAGCATCTTGCTTGCAAAAGGTGTAGCGCAAGCAATCAGCCGAAAAATTCGGGCGGAAAGGGGCTTGCCGGTTTAACCTCCGCTTTGGGCTTGTCTAAGTGCATCGTATCGACAATGCTGATACCGAAGTTCAGGTCATCAAAATAAAGCATCAAAGATTCAATGTCATAAAGGGATTTATTGACATCAATTTCGAACATTTCGCGGTCAAAAGGTATGGCAAGGAACATTTTGTTGCCGATAAAAGAAAGGCGGAAATTCATGCCGGTATTGAGTTTAAATTCCAAAATAAGACTCAAAAACTCGTGTGTGAGCGACGCGCCTGCTGCCTCGGGGTCGTCCGCATAAACCGCAAATTCATCGCTGATTTCTTTGTAAGGCAAATCTACAAATTGACTTTTGCTGAAATTGTATTCTTGCACCCCTTTTCCGAGCGAGTTGAACTGCTTTTGAAAATCATCTGAAAAAATAAAAATATTCGTATTAAAACTTTTTTTCGTGATAGCGGCAAGGAAAAGTCCGTGAAAAATGGTCGAAAGTTTTTTAACCGTTCGATTTGATTCTTTTTTTTCTGTCAAAAAAGCCGTTTTTAGCTCGCAAAACTGCACCGGAACGCCCCTGACAATGCCCATAAACATATCATCGCCCTTGTAGTGGTCGGGTTTGTTCTTAAAAAGTTGGCTTTGCTCGTAAAGTTGATACGAAACGAATTTTTCGGGGTGATATTCGAAGCCGGGGGCAATAAAATCCATCATTTTTTTAATGACAAAATCTTTAAAATCACCGTTCAAGGCTTTGTCGAAAAAGACGTTTTGAAACAGCCAAACAACGGCGGCAGCCCACACAAAAATAGTCAAAATGAGCCAATAATAGCTAATTTTGTAAATACTGAAAACAACCGCATTGATGATAACCAATAAAACAAGGCTCAGAGCGGAATTAAATTTACGTCTTTTTTGGCTCAAACGACGTTTCTCCAAATCATTGAGGGCATCATTTTGTTTCAGTTCGTTTTCGAAATACTCCGTAAAATCATTTCTTGTGCGCATTTTTTTTAAATTCGTTTATTTATGAATGAACAGGCTCGCTTTACTTGCAATTTTGGCAAAAGAATTTCTTTTTTCAAATTTTTTGAGAAAAATAATTTTAATATTTTTTCCGAAGGGGCAATAATTGCCTTTTTTACCTTAATTTTCCGCATTCTTGCCGTTTCGCCGCATTAAAACTCTGCATATCCCATCAAAGCATAAACAACGCAGCCGATAATTTCATGTTGCAACAATGAAAAATTGCGAAAACATTCCTCCTCGGGCATCAGGTCGCGTAGTCCGTAAGATTTTTCGACGGCATAAAAATCAGTCGGAAAAATATCAAAAACAACTCCTTGCCCGCGAAAACAAGCGGACGCTCTTCTCAAATGAAAAGACGAAGTTATGAGCAAAATATTGTCGCTTTCGGGCATTTTTTTTAAAATTTCAGCCGTAAATTTTGCATTTTCGAATGTATTTCGCGATTTTTCTTCTGTCAAAATATCTTCTTCCTGCACGCCGCAAAAAAGTAAAGTTTCGCGCAGGTCGTTGTTTTTTTGCAAAATATTTCCCTGTGCATCAAAAAGCGGCGCGCCGCTGAGGAGTATTTTTTTCAATTTTCCGCTTTTGTAAAGCTGAACGGCGTGAATCAATCTGTCCGCACCTCTGATGAAATAGGTTCGGTCTTTAGGCTCGCGCTCGGGAACGCTGAATCCGGAGAGCACCACGCCGACATCATACACCGGCATTTCCGATATTTTTTTGGCGGGGTATTCCCATAGCAAAAAAGCCTCATTGCAAAGAATCGGTGAAGAAAAAACGGTAAAAATAAGCAAAGCCGCCAAAGAAAATTTTCGGCGATATTTTTTAAAAAATACAGCCGAGAGCAACAAGAGAAATACAAGGCTGCCCGGCATTAAAATTTTGTACAGAATTTTTGACAGGAAAAAGAACATTTTTTTGGTATTTTTGTCGGACAGAACCGTCGCGATTTTTGCTTTTTTGTGTGCACGGCAAGATGCTTGCGGTGCTTTGGTGCAAATTTATTTACATCATTAATTCATCTTGTCTGAAAATTACATTTAAAAATTTTTTTTCGGGAAAAAATTCGCGCAAAATTTTCACCGCTTCCGCGCTTCTCATGCCGCTTTTGCAATGAATAAGCACATTATTTTCCTCAATATTGGGGATTTTTCCGGCTTTGATGACGCTGAGCGGATAATTTATCGCACCGATATTTTTTAAATCATATTCATTTTTCTCCCTGACATCAAGCATGATGTAAACATTTGGAAAAAGGTCTTTTTGGTCAAAAAATACGCTTTCGGGCATAAGTTCGCAAGTTTGGCTTTGACTTTTTGCCAATTTTGCAGGCGCGTGAAAACGCGAAACGGGCGGTAAATTTAAAACAAATTGCCGACATTCTAAAACATTGTAAATCAACATTTTATTAATAAGCGGAGAACCGACACCTGTCAAAATTTTTATAACTTCCGCAGCCTGCAAAGTGCCGATAATGCCGACAGCAACGCCGAGAACGCCGTTTTCCGCACAATTTCGCACAACTCCCTCCGCAGGCGGTTCGGGAAAAAGGTCGCGCAAATTGCAAGACCTGCGTCCGTCCGGCAAAGGGCAATTAAAAACGGCAACTTGCCCCTCAAAAGCATTGACGGCGGCATAAACGAGCGGTTTTTGCAACATCAAAGCGGCATCATTGAGGAGATAACGAACGGTAAAATTATCGGTGCAATCAACAAGAATGTCGTAATCCTTAACCCATTCCAAAAGATTATTTTCGTCGGCAAAATAAGGGTAAAATTGAATATTGATGCCCGAATTGAGCGCATTGAGCTTTTTTGCCGCAGTTTCCGCCTTATTTTTTCCCAAATCATTTTCCGAAAAAATAATTTGTCTTTGCAAATTGCTTTCGGAAACAAAATCAGCGTCTGCAATACCGATTGTGCCGATTCCCGCTGCCGCAAGATAAGGCAGAAGCGGAGCGGCTAAGCCCCCTGCGCCCGCGATAAAAACTTTTGAGCGCAAAAGTTTTTCCTGCTTATCTTCACCGAAATTGTCCAAGACGGTCTGTCTTGCGTAGCGTTTTTTTTGTTTTTCGTTGAGCATTTTTTGAGTAAAATTTTTAAAATAAGCCAATTACACCCGAAGGGTTTTCAAAAACGCTTAGGGTGTAATTGGCTTATTTTAGCTTTTTGGGTAACAAGAATTTCAGTGCATTTCATTTTCCGCTAAAAATCTTTCCGCGTCCAAAGCCGACATACAGCCCGTTCCGGCGGCGGTAACGGCTTGTCTGTAAATTTTGTCTTGCGCGTCTCCGCAGGCAAAAACGCCTTTGACTTTGGTGCGCGTGCTGCCTTTTTCCGTCAAGATGTAGCCGTGCTCATCGAGGTCGAGAAAATCTTTGAAAATTTCCGTGTTCGGCTGATGTCCGATAGCGACAAAGAAGCCCTGAATGGCATATTCGCGTTTTTCGCCGGTGCGCGTATCGCGAATACGCAAACCTTCGACTTCTTCTCCCCCTAAAATTTCGTCCGTTTCGCTGTTCCACAAAACTTCAATATTCGAAATATTTTTCACACGCTCCTGCATAATTCGCGAGGCGCGCATTTGGTCGCGGCGCACCAAAAGATATACTTTTTTGCACAACTTGGACAAATAAGCGGCTTCTTCACAAGCCGTATCACCGCCGCCGACGACGGCAACGTCCAAGTTTCGGAAGAAAAAACCGTCGCAAACCGCACAAGCGGATACACCTCTGCCGTTCAGACGTTCTTCCGAGGGGATTCCGAGCCATTTTGCGGACGCACCTGTCGCGATAATGACCGATTCGGCGGTAATTTCGTGTGTTTCATCAACGATTGCTTTAAGCGGGTAAGATGAAAAATCAACGGAAGTAATCATGCCGAAACGCAAATCCGCACCGAAACGCGCAGCTTGTTTTTCAAAATCTTCCATCATTTTCGGTCCCATGATACCTTCGGGATAGCCGGGGTAATTTTCAACATCGGTCGTAATCATGAGTTGTCCGCCGGGTTGCATTCCTTTGTACACGACCGGGATAATGCCGGCACGCGAGAGGTAAATTGCCGCCGTAAAGCCGGCGGGACCCGAACCAATTATCAAACATTTAACATTCTCTTGTGTCATCGGTGCAAATTTTTTTGTTTTTCATTGCGTTGCAAGATACCGTTTTTTTTCAAAAATCAAAAAAGAAACACGGAATTTCGTATTTCTGTTCTTTTTTGACTTTTTTTAATTTGCGGCAGTGCTTAGATGTAAAGCGTTGTTCGGTAAATTTAAAAATATTTCGCGCAAAATTATTCCCTAAAAATCAAAAACGAAATGCAGCGTAAGTTTAGTTTGCGAAAACAGCCTTACAAAAAACACGCTAAGGGCATTGTGCAATTTAATTTTTACTGACAACTTTGAACAAAAGAAAATTACATGGGAATTTGATTGTTTTGATGATATAGAAAACAGCAGTAAAAAATTGCAACTGATTTTCAAAAACGTTAATTTGTTTACTTTTGACTATCCCGAGAGCGATTTTCTGTTTGAGATGAGGAGCGTTTACAGTGCCGACATTCAAAAAAACGGCAAAAATTATG
>JBPOJO010000540.1:0-22888 GCA_052033485.1 Bacteroidota bacterium
GCGTGAAAGCATATTTGAGCCAAACATCTATATTTTTGCCGATTTTGTATTGAATGAGATAATAATTCCGAAAACCTTTGCCGTAATAGGCGGGAATGTAAAAAACAAAAAGCACATCTTTTTCAAACGTATATTGACGATTGTCGTAGTCGTCCGTGTCAAAAATCGCAAATCGCGTTCCGAAACGCAATTTTCCGAAATCAAAATTGACATCTTGAATGACGGCAAAACCCGAAGTCGTGAGTTTATTTTGTTCGTACGTACTGAATTGCACACGCGACCGAAGATGCAGTATTTTTTCGGCGCGAAAATCACAATTAATTTGAAAATTACGCTTCGTATAGGGGAAAATTTGGTTAAAAGTGCCTTCCGAATAGTTTTTCATGCGTTGTTCTTCCCGAAAATGCAGGTACAAATTGATTTTTTTGCTCGGCGTATACGTCAAACGTGTCATGTATTCATACCCTTCCGAAGGCGCGTCGACCAAAAAGCGCAGCCACGCAAATTTGAAATAATCATAATAAGCCGTAAGTTGCCAACGGCGGTTCGGTTTGAATTTCAGTCCCCAAAAAAAGCCTTCTTCATTGATTGAACGCGAATTTTCACTAAATCCTCGTCCGTACAAAGTGTGAAAATTTTTATCATATTTTCGGTACAAAACAGATATTTCAACATTTTTGGATAAATTAGCTAAAATACCCGCAACAAGCCCTGTTCCGCCGCTTTCGGAACGCGCCGCTTCGCCGAAAAGGGCAATATTTTTGACATTATAGTCCCAAAAAACACCTGCAATGCTGTTTTCTTTGCCGTTCAACTCAAATTGATTGTATTTGCTCGGTGTTCTTAACAAGGGAAAATTGTAGCGCGTGTATAAAGCGGAAACGCCCGCTTGCAAACGCCCGTTGCGAGCGCGATAGGTCAAGTTGCCGCCTGTGTTTTGCTCATTCAGCCCCCCTTTCGACAAAATTTCGCGCTCCGTGCGGTGAAAACCCGTGATTTGGAGCGAGGAGATAAAGTCCTCTTCCTCCGTTATACTGTCTTCTGCGGTATTGACAAAGGCATCTTTTTGCAAATTTGAATACATTGCAGTCAATTCAAAACGCCCTTTTTGATACGTTGCCGCACCGCCGCGAAAAAAATTCCCTTCCACAACGGAGGTGTAAGGGCGGATACCGAAAGTGCTTTTCCGAACTGCGGTGATGGTTTCCGCGCCCTTTCCGACGTTAAAACCGCCTCCGAACACCAAACCTTGCCCGAATTGCAGCAAATAATCTCCCATCGCAAGGGTTTTAAAATTGCCTTGATGTTGCAAAATCAAATGCGCTGAATAAAAATCCGCGCCGTAGCGTTTGTTTTTTTTATCAAAAATAAATTGTTCGCCTTGGTCTTTTTCGGCTGTAAAACCAAAGCTGAAATCGTTTGTATGCGACACGCGATAGCGCAAATAAAGCTTGTCGGGCGAGCCGAGATATTTTGAAACTTTGCCGGAATCGCTGCGAAAACCTGCCTTTTCCTGCAAAGTACGGTCATATCGCAAGAGCAAAAAGTTGTTTTTTTCACGTAAAAGTCTTTGAATCAAAGTAGTATTATCTTTTTCTAAATTCGTTTCGCGAACGCTCACAAAGGGAAGGATTCGGTGAATATCTTCCAATGAAAATCCCTGAACGGCTTGCAACTCGTATATACTTAAAAACTTTCCGAATCGTTCGCGATGTTGCAAAAGAGCATCACATTGCGCTTGAGAAATCAAAAAAAGTGCTTTCAATTCATCTGCATCGGCGTTATTGAGGTCAATGGGCTCGGCAAGCATCTGAAAAAGAATTTCATACGCATCACTGTAATCCACATCATCTTCTTGCATCGGAAAAAACTCTTCGACCAATTGCTCAAAATTTATTTCCTCTTTTAGGCTTCTTTTTTGTGCAAAAGTCGCATGAGCAAGAAGAAGGAGTGTAAAAAAGACGAAAAAACGAACTGATTTCATTGAAAATTTCTTTGCTCTTGCGTATTTTATGCTGAGAAAAATATCTGCGCCCAATTTAAGAAAACTTGCTTACTAAAAATGCAACTATTCAGCCCAAAGTCTACAGGCGACTGCTTTTTTCTTGTTTTTGATTTTTAGTAACTATTTAGCCGGTTTGCCAAAGAATATAGCGCGAGCTTAGCTTGCGAGCTTACATTCGCTTGTTGAGGATACTTTATTTTAACCTGCCGTACGCAAGGCGGGATTAAATTTCAAATCGCACATTGACCGAAAAATTTCTGCCCTGTTCGGGTAGATTCAAAATTTTATATCGGCTCAAATGATTGATATACTTCACATCGGCGATATTTTTCACGCTGAAAGTCCATTCCGCATTGAGGAATTTATTTTTATGAAAAAATGAAAATTGGGCATCAAAAAGCGAATATGCGGCACTTGCCGTTTCGTTTCTGTCGGTTCTTTTTTGTGCAAAAAAGTGTGAAAAATCTGCCGAAAAATGAATTTTTTCCCAAAAAGAAAACGCCAAATTTTCGCGAATTGAGAGCGGAGGCGTGAAAGGCAGCGGAAGTCTCGTGTTCAGGTTATTGTTTGCGACATATTCAAGAACCGTTGTTGCATACATTTTTTTAAATATTTTTACCCTAATTTCTGCCTCTCCGCCATACATGAGCACTTTTGATTGCGTGTAGGTATATACCTGACCGGCTTCGGGCAATGTCGAAAAAATGCCGGAGGGACGCAAAAAAAGATAGTTTGAAAAATAATAGGCAAAAGGCGAAAATTCTGCCTGCCAAGTTTTATTTTCTCGACGAACTGTCAAATTAAACTGATTTCCTTTTTCCGAACGAAGATTTGCAGAGCCGAGTTCATGCCGAAAAGTTCCGTGATGTATGCCGCCGGAGGCTAATTCCGCAATGTCCGGCATTCTTTCCGAGTGTGAAAAATTTGCTTTCAAAAAATAATTTTCGGCAAATTGCCAAGCTCCGCCTGCCGCTGCCGAAAAATTAAAAAAGTTTCGTTCGATACCCTCCGAACGACTGACCTGCCGGCTGATTTCGCCCTCTTCGTCGTAAAAATTTTGCCAAAAAGCGCGCG
The DNA here is from genome assembly GCA_052033485.1 of Bacteroidota bacterium. Taxonomy (GTDB): domain Bacteria; phylum Bacteroidota; class Bacteroidia; order Cytophagales; family Bernardetiaceae; genus JBPOJO01. Next base: position 3,080 of record JBPOJO010000540.1, read on the forward strand.
TGAGAATATGTGAAAAATCTGCGCGCAAACCGCCGTCAAGCGTGATTTTAGGGTGAATTTTTTTGTCAAACAAGAAAAAAAAGCCTGTTTTAAACATCGTGTATTCGGGGATTAAAAATTCAAACCCGCCGACCGAATTTTTTTGCCCTTGCGATTGCCAACCGAAAGTAATTTTTTCGCCATTTTTTTCTTTTTGCAAGAAAAAATCCGCGCTGAATGTCTTTAAATTCATCAATAAAGCCGTGTTTCCGTCCGGAATTTTGCCTTGCCCGTGCGCATGCGGGAGGGATTCTTCTTTTCGCAAATTTTGCTGAAAAGCGATATTACTTTCCAAAAACCAATTTTTTGAAAAAAAAACTTTTTCATTCCACGTGAATTTAATATGCCGATTATTTTGTCGTGGAAAGTCGGTATTTCGGAAATTTCCGTCATGGGCAAGTTGATAGGCGCGCGGAATCCCCATTGCGCCCGCAAAAATTCCTGCAAATTGTTGTGAAAATGCAAGCGAAAAATTACTCTGCGACTTTTCGCGTTGTTGTCCGAATGTTAAATTAGCAAAAAAATCATTTCCTGCCGTATTTTTTAAGCGATTTTCGAACAGCGGCAAAATGTATCTGTTGTAGCGAAATTCCTTTGCCGGCACTTTGCTGTCGGCGAAACTGCGATAGGTAATTCTTGCGCGCACATAAATTTTACCGAAACGATTTTCGTAGGCTTGCGAGAAGCCGTACAGGTCGTTGGCGGACAAAAAATCCCCCGAAAAATTGATTTTTTGTTTTTGCGGCAAAGGCGGCGGCAACAAATTCACCGCGCCGCCGACTGCCCCTCCGCCGTAACGCAGTGCCGCGCTGCCTTTAACAATTTCCGCCTGAAAAACATTTTGCGCATCGGTTTGCAAGCCGTGGTCTGCACCCCATTGTTGTTCTTCCTGTTTTACGCCGTTCTCAAAAACAGCAACGCGCGACAAACTCATACCTCTGATGACCGGTTTTGCTATGCCCGCGCCGGTTGCCAAAAACGAAACACCGGCTATGTTTGCCAATTTTTCGGCGAGCGTAGTGCCGACTGTTTTCGACAATTCTTCGCCCGACATGAGTACCAAACTTTGACTTTGTTCGCTGTCATTTTTTTCCGCTTGAATGAGGATTTCAGCCGTTTCCGTATTTTTTTCTGTCAAATAAATGCTTATTTTTTCATTTTTTTCTAATTGAAATTCAATCATTTTTTCCTCAAATCCTACTGCCGAAATTTTTAAATTAATTTGACCCGGACAAACATTTTTCAATAAAAAGTTGCCGTTTTCATCTGCGACAGCGTATTTATGCGGTTTTTGCAAAAAAATATGCGCAAAGGGAACGGCTTGTTTATGCTCCGTTTCGATGCGTCCGCGCAATTCGTAAGGGCAATCCGATGCAGCGGCGTTAAAAAATGAGAAAAGCAAAAACAGGAAAAACCAAAATTGGTACATTTTATTTGCAATTATGTTGCAAATGTAAATAAGTTTCGAAAAATAATCAAGCGTTTATTAATTCTTTGAATGGGAAAATTCAAAAAAATTGGGACGATATTTCGTTTTTCTTGAGTCGAAAGTGTATGAAAACGGCTTTTTGAAAAGTTGAGCGGCAAGCATATCGGGAGTATATTTTACAAAGAAAAAACAAGTTTTCAGAAAAATTAGTTAGTTTTAGGGACTTTTTCGGGTTTAATACTATGAGGACAAGGCAGTTTAGTTAAGGATTGACAGAAAACGTTATGTGAAAATTTATAGCCCCTGACGGGACATTTTTCTAAGCAGGGCTTGTTCATAAAAATCTGATTTTGAGCAGTGTATTATGAGCATCTTGCTCACAAACTTTGTTTTTGATGAGGCAAGCAAGATGCTTGCTTTACTTTGTTTTTAAAAACAAAAACGCTTTTTTCTGCTTCTCCGCTCAAAAAATCTTCTTTTTTTTTCACTTTCGGAAAAGAATGTGTATTTTTGTCTTGTTTTTATCTTTCAACAGCAAAGAAATCATGAAAAAAATTTATTTGACGCTCTTTTTCAGCCTTTTTTGCCTTATTCAATGGGCTAATGCACAAACAAACACCCCTAAATCAGAGGATATGATGCCGCAATTTCAGTGGACTTCCCTCACGCACGATTTCGGCGCAATTGAGCACAACAAACCCGTTACCGCCGAATTTGAATTTGTCAATTCGGGAAAAAAACCTTTAATTATTCAAAGTGCACGCGGCTCCTGCGGCTGCACGGGCGTTAAATACCCTGTCGAACCGATTGCTCCCGGCGAAAAGGGCAAAATAGCCGCTACTTTTAACGCCGCTGCCGTCGGTACTTTTCACAAAAGCGTAACCGTGAACGCCAATACCTCAGACGGCTCCGTCATGTTGTTCATCAAGGGCGAAGTAAAACCCGCGAAATAAGCAGGTTAGCGATATTTTCCCCAACACATATTTAAGGGTAATTCTGATAATTTAAGCCCTTTATACCCAAAGGGTTTCAAAAAAAACTTAGGGTGTAAAGGGCTTACTTAAAAGCATTTAGCAAAATATTTTCTTTCATTCAAACAAGTTTTCCGTGATTTGTTTGATTTTTTTTTGCAAAAAAAAAGGCAGTGTAAATCCTTGCGCCTTTTTCAATAATTTCCCTTTTCGCGAGGCAAAATTTGTCATTTTTTTCCTTCATGTCCGAGTTTTGCCTTGTTTTTCCCGATACATTCCTGCGCACGAAGGCATGCTTTGAAAAACAACGCAAGAAAATAAATTTGAATTTTTTTTGTAACTTGCATTAAAATCAGTAAAAATGAAGGCAGCCAAAATTTTATTTTTATCCTTGCCCCGTTTTTCCTGCCTGTTTTTGAAATGATTAGGCTAAATTTAATATTTTTTATGCAAAAAAGCAGTTGTTTTTCACTCGGTCACATCGTTAAACCTTTCGGTATTGCAGGCGAAATGCTCATCATTATTGATGCCGACAATCCCGAATATTATGCCGATATTGAAACGGTTTTTATTTCTCTGCGCGATTTGCTTGCGCCCTATTCTGTTGAGCACCTTGCTTGGTTGAATGAGAAAATTGTTTTGAAGTTGGAAGAAATTGATACGCCTGAAGAAGCGGATAAATTGCGCGGCTGCGAACTTTTTTTGCCCTTAACCATGCTTCCGAAGCCCGAAAACGGTGAATTTTATTTACACGACCTCATCGGTTGTGAAATTATTGATGAAAACAAAGGCAGTTTGGGAAAAGTCGGCAGCATTTATGATTTGCCGAATAACGAATTAATGTCTTTTGACGTTAAGGGTAAAGAGGTGCTTATTCCGATACAAAAAGATTTTATTCTGCATTTTGACGCAAAAGCAAAAATTATCCGAATGCGCCTTCCCGAAGGTTTAATTGAAGTTTTTACCGAAGATGATAAAGAAGATGACAAAGAAAAATAAATTTTTTCTCGGGAATTTTTTTCTCGTTATTTTTTTATTTTTAAATTTTTTTGCTGCCGATGCGCAAAATGACCCTTGTTTTACCGCCGATGTCAGGCGCGGTTGCGCACCGCTGACGGTTACGCTCAAAGACTGTTCGGGTGTTTCGCCGACGCTGATTTTTTATGAATTTGTGCCCGGTGCGCCGACGCAAACCGCAAGTTTTACCTACACGACACCGGGTAAATACAGCATCACGCAAATCATTAATTCCGGAAGCGGTGCGGGGAAAAGTAAAGAAGAGAAAGATTTTATTGAGGTTTTGCCCGCCCAAAAACCCGTTTTCGAGCTGAAAGAATGCGTCGGTGCGGTTTATATTCACATAAAAGACAATTTTTATGACGAATATGAAGTGGAGGGCATCGGAACAAAATTTAAACTTGCCCCCGGCGAAAGTGCCGTAAAACCCGCCTCAGGCGAAATTACGGTAACGGTCAGAGGACTTTTTACCGGCTCGGCAACGTCATGCGGCGAAAGTTCGCAAACCCTTAAAATTCCGGATAGTTTCCAAATTGCGGAATGGGCTAAAATTCAAACAATTAACGCCTCAACCGCAGTTTTAGAATTTTTGTTGCCTTCCCAAACTTCTTACACATTAGAACAAAGTTACGGGACGGTTTTTTCAGATATTGCCGTTTTACCCACGGGCGCGAGCAAATACACACACTCAGGCAATTCGCTTGATGGTTTACCGGTAAATTATCGTATATACGCAAAAGAATTTTGCACCAACGGCACACTTGTAACAATTCCGATAAACACAACTTATTTGAACGCTGCTAACAAAGTAAGTTCGGTCATGCTGACTTGGAATCGGGCTTTACCGACGGATTTCAGAAAATATCGCATTTTTCGCAATGAGCAACTGATTGATGAAATCGCCGCCATCAGCCAAAATTATTACGAGGACATAGGGGTTATTTGCAATGAAAACTACTGTTATCGCGTTGAGGCGGTTTTTGAGGGTGTTGCGGACGTGCTTTCCGTTTCAAATACGGTTTGTATTCGAGCCGTTTCAACGAAAAAACCGGAAATTTTAACGCCTTTTTACGTAACGATTTACAATCAGTTGGCGCAGTTGCAATGGCGAAAACCGACAGGGGGGCGCGATGTTCGCATCATCAATTTTATCCGAACGCAAGGAGGAGCAAAAAGAGATACGATTTACACGATTCCGGTCAATGACACGACATTTTTGGATTTAAAATCGAATCCGTTTGAGGCATTGAATTGTTATCAAATTTCTTACACGGACGAATGCGGCAATGTTTCCGATTTCACGCGGGAAGTGTGTCCGGTGAATCTGCGTATTTGGCGCGAAAAGGATTTTGTCAATTTGGATTGGAGCGGCTACGTGCCGGAACAGGGGCATTATTATTTAGAAATTCTAAACGAAAAAGAGGAAGTCTTGACTTTTGCTTATGCAAATCGTTATGCCGTAACCTATAATCTCAATAATTTTTCGGAACAAACGACAAAATTTCGAGTCTATTTTGTGAGCAACGCTTTTGTTTCGTACTCCAATGTTGTCGAATTGGTTTTATTGCCGGAGGTTGAATACCCGAATGCTTTCACCCCGAACGGCGACAAATTGAACGACGAATTCGGCGCAGTCAAAGCGCGTTTTATCCGAAATTTTGAGATTAATATTTTTAATCAGTGGGGAGAAGTGGTTTTTCGCTCAACCGAGCCGGGTGCTCGTTGGGACGGGAACGTCAATGGTTCGCCCGCGCCGGCTGATACTTATTTTTTCACAGCCTCTTATGAGGATTTGAGAAAAATATCGCTTGTTACGAAAGGTTATGTTCGTTTGATTCGTTAAAAGTTGCGTGATTTTTGGGCGGCAAAAGTTGGAAATTTTCACGCTTGATTGTTAAAATTTTTTTGGAAAAAATATTTTTTAAGGCAGAATCTTATGCTGTTGGCTTAAGCGAACAGATTTGCTTCAAAAATATATTTTAGTCGAATTTTTCAAAAAAAAAATTTGTTTTTGCTGTTTTATTAAAATTTTTTTCTACTTTGCAAAAACTTTTCTTGTCCGTAAAAATTACTTCGGCGTGTTTTTATTATCAATTGACGAATTGAATACGCGATTGGTCTTTTTTGCCGAGTTTTTTTCGTTTTTATTACTTTATTTGCAGTAGTTTAACGTATTCAAAAATTTCAACCGTGGAAGAAAAAGTAGTTACAAGCGAAAACTTTACACACCAAGATTACCTCAATCTGCGGAACGCTTTCCTCGAAAAACAATCGTTAATGGAGGAAAAAATGTGGATTGATGCCTCTGTTGCTGCTTTTAATGAGGAATTGCAAAATAATTACGGCAAAACCTTGAATGAATTTGCCAAAATTGTGTTGAATTATTTGTCCAAAAATTCCAAAGCTTACAAAGGACTTTTTTACATCGTTGAGGAAGATAATATTAAATCTATTGCCGGTTACGGAACAAAATCAAATATTATCTTAAAAATCGGCGAAGGAACTGTCGGGCAAGCCGTTGAATCGAGAGAAATTATGTTTTTTGAAAAAATTTCTCCCAAAAGTATCATGCTCGATAATAAAGCAGGCGTGAGCATCAGTGCCTCCGCAATGATTGTTTTGCCGCTTATTTTCAGCCAAAAAGTCTACGGTGCCGTCGAATTATTATTTGTTAATGACCTTCCCAAAAAACATTATGAATTTCTTTCGCGCATAACGACAAACGTTGCGGCAACTTTAGAAAGTATCGTTAATTACTTTAATACCAAGTCATTACTCGACGAATCTATCAAAACTTCTCAAATTTTGCAGGCTGCGGAAGAAGAATTGCGCCAAAATTTTGAGGAATTGGAAGCGACACAACAGCAAATGTTGGTTGCGCAGAAACAACTTGAACACAAAAATCACCTCATTGACGCACTTTTGTCGAGTTCGCATGACGGCATTTTGATTCTCGATAAAGAGTTGAACATCTTGCTTTTCAATTTTTCCGCCGTCAAACTGCTTGGTTTGGACATTCGCGAGCACGGAATTGCTGTGGGGCAAAAAATGAAACATTTAGCCTACCTCAAAGAGGAATGTATACAAAAAGCTCTTGCCGGCGAAAATGTTACTTTTGAAAATCAAGACAGCAAAGACAGAATCACTTTTATTGCCGTTACAATTTATCCGATTAAAGCCGAAAATGAAATTTTAGGCTGCGGAATCATGCTCAAAGACATCACTTTTGAGCGAATGCGCGAAAATACGCTTGTGATGCAGAATAAAAAAATGCAATCAAATGAAGCCGTCCTCAAAAAATCTTTTGAAAAAATGAAAAAGGCGCAGGAAGAATTGCAAGCGGCAAATCTTGCGCAAAAAGTTATTGAAGAAGAGCTTAGACAAAGCACAGAAGAACTCTCAACGCAGCGCGATGCGATTGCCTACACGCTCAATCACCTCGAAATGCAAGCCGGCAGAATAAATGACAGCATTCGATATGCCGAAAGAATGCAAAAAGGTATTTTGCCAAATGAAAAGGATTTTGACGCACATTTTAAGGATTATTTTGTTATTTTTAACCCCAAAGATGTTGTTTCGGGCGATTTTTATTGGCTGCTCAACCATGAAAATTACACTTTTCTTGCCGTTGCCGACTGCACGGGGCACGGCGTTCCGGGTGCGTTTATGTCCATGATTGGCAATACACTTTTGAACGAAATTGTTTTCGGCAGCAATATTTTAAGTCCTGCCGGTATTCTTGAAGCCTTAAATCACCGAATCAGAACCGCGCTCAATCAGGACAATTCGGACGGCGATGACGGTATGGATATAGCGGTTTGCAGGTTGCGGCAGCATGAAAATAAAAATTATGAAGTCCTTTTTTCCGGTGCGAAAATTAATTTAATTATTCAAAAGAAAAGTGAAAACGCCGAAGTTTTAAAAGCAGACAGAATCTCGCTCGGCGGGCGCAGGTCGAGCGAAGTGCATAAATTTTCGGAGCATCATATCATTTTGCAAGCCGAAGACCGCTTTTTAATGATGACCGACGGCTTGGCTGATATGGCGAATGAGATGCGCAAACGTTTTGGTTCTAAGCGAATCGTTCAAATTTTTGAAGAAAACAGTCAAATGATGATTTCGGACATTTCGGGAATTTTACAAGCGGAAACCCAAAGATTTCTCGGAAGAGGGGAACAACGCGATGATGTTACCGTTGTCGGAATCGAACTCAAATAAGCAAATGAAAATCACCGCTCTTAATTTTTTTCCGATAAAATCTCTTGCCGGCATTTTGCTCACGGAAGCGCAAGTCAGAAGAACAGGCTTGGAGAATGACCGAAAAATTATGCTCATTGACGACGAAAATCGCTTTGTTACGATGCGCGAATTTCCGAAATTGTGCCTTTTTGCTACCGAATGGGCTGAAAATGGCATTACGGTCATAGCGCAGGGCGAAAAAATTTCACTGCCGCAAAATCCCGAAACAGGTATTTTTGAAAACGTTCGCATTTGGCAAGATGATGTCAGAGCGGAAATTTATCCGGAAATTTACGGTGAGTTTTTTTCGGATTTTTTGGGTAAAAAAATTCGCCTTGTTAAAATTGCGGGCAACCGTCAAGTTGATGAAAATTACGCACGAAAAGGTGATTTCACCAATTTTGCTGACGCTTACCCGATTTTGATTGCCAATGAAAAAAGTTTGGACTTTGTCAGTGCACATTCCGGTGCGAAAACGGAGATGATGCGCTTTCGTCCGAGTATCGTTTTTGACGGAAAAGAGGCTTTTGAAGAACAAAAATTCAGTAAAATCTCGCTCAAAAAGAATCCTAAACTGACTTTTCGCCTCCTTAAACCCTGCGCAAGATGCCTTGTAACGACCGTGAATCCCGCAACGGGCGAAAAAACCGGCGACGAACCGCTTAAAACACTTGCATTGCACAACCAAATCAACGGAAAAATTATTTTCGGAATGAATGCCGTGCCGGACTTTGAAGAAATCATTCGGCTCGGCGACGAACTTTTTTTCCCCGAATAAAAAAATCCCCAATATTCAACACTTGGGGATTTTTTTTATGAAAAAAGCGGCTTGCAAAAACTACTGCACTTTTTTCACATCTTTTTCTTGTTTTCCCGCTACGGCAGGGTTGAGTTTGGGAAGGTTATTGCGGTCAATCTCCATTTTAACTTTGCCCGAGTCGCCGGCTTGCATTCTTCGTCTTTCTTTTTCGTCTTTGTAACGCTCTTTTGCATAGCTTTTTAAATTAGCTTCGTAGTCTTTAACGGGGAATTTATCATAAAATTTTCCGTCTTTTTTCCACTCATAGCGAACGGCGTTACCGACTTTGCGGAGCGAAACTTCTTCCACACGAAAATCACCCTGCTGATTGTTTCTGTTTTTTAAAGTCGGGTCCCACGTGAGTTTGAAATCAATCAAAGCTGTGTCTCCCGTTGCGGTGAGGGCGATATTGCTGTAATAGCCGGTTTCTGTGCCGATGAGAAAAACGTCTTTCGTAATGGCAATAGGTGTTAAATTCCAACGAAGCCCCGAAACTTCGTCTTTGTAGGAAATAGCTGCTCTGCCTTTCGCAAAAACTTCCTGTTTCATATAGCGGTCAACCGCCCACATTAACGCGTCGGCATCTTGCCATTTAGGGTTCGAAGCAGCTTCGTCCTCTTTTGCTTCCTCTCCGGAATCGCAAGCTGTCAAGCCGATAATTAAGGCAAGAAGTAAAAAGAAATACGGAATGTACTTTCTCATGTCAGTTTCCAATTTTGAGGCGCAAAATTACGCAAAAAAAAGGATTTTACAAAATCAATAAAAAAAATCGGCTAAAACTTTGTTAAAAATTTGCATGGGGGGCAGGCTTGATTCGTACAAAATCTAACAGTTCATTGAGAGCTGCCGGTTTTAGTTCACTGAAAAACAACTTTTTACATAAAAATCTAAAACGAAATGCAATGCAGCCTTAGATTGAAAAACGCCGATTTTTGTGTTTTATTTTCACCCCAAAACACCATAAAGGACGTTTTACATTCCGTTTTAAATTATCAAAAAAATTATCCTTTTAACTATCAATGCTTTATCTTTGTCCCTGTGCACAATTTATACGCATTTTGATAATCAAAAAAAATGAATGTACCCGATAAAAATACACTTTTCCCGCTTGAAAATTACGAGCGATTGTGTTTTTTGAAAAATATTGTTAAAAATCCGAACATCATTGTCGGCGACTACACCTACTATGATGATTTCGAAAGTGTCTATAATTTTGAAAAAAATGTTAAATATCATTTCGATTTTATCGGCGACAAGCTCTTTATCGGAAAGTTTTGCATGATTGCGTCCGACGTAAAATTTATTATGAACGGCGGAAATCATTTAAGTGACGCGCTCAGTGCTTATCCTTTTGCCGTTTTCGGAAAAGATTGGAAAAACGCGATGGCGGGCAAGCAGTACCCGCAAAAAGGCGATATTCATATCGGAAATGACGTTTGGATAGGCTATAACGCAACGATTATGAGCGGCGTAACTATCGGAGACGGCGCGATAATCGCCGCAAATTCGACTGTGGTAAAAGATGTTGAACCCTATTCGATAGCAGGCGGCAATCCTGCTTGCGAGATAAAAAAACGTTTTTCCGATACCGTCATTTCAAATCTCTTGGCGATAAAATGGTGGGATTGGGATTTGGCTGAAATCAGCAAAAATGTGCAAAATTTGACCGGAAATGATATCCAAAAACTTCTCGGCAATTAGGTTTGCAAAAATGTACTCATTATAAGGTGCGACATTCATTTTTTTATAAAATTATTTCAAAAAACATCATTTTTTTTTTATTTTGAATAGGATTTTAAAATTTGCTTGCTAATTTTGCAACCGAAAAGCGATTGAACCGAATTTTTTTCAGAAATGCAAAAAAAAAGTCGGTAATTTTTTTGTTTTCAAAAAAGTTTTTCTAATTTTGCACTCCGCTTTTCGCGAAAAGCAATTTTTCACGTAATTTAAAGGTTGTATGTCAAAACAAGCCAATATTCAATTAGACGGGACAGTTACGGAGGCTTTGTCAAATGCAATGTTTCGTGTGCGGCTTGAGAATAATCATGAAGTTATCGCGCACATTTCCGGTAAGATGAGGATGAATTACATCAAAATTTTGCCCGGCGATAAAATACGGCTTGAGATGTCTCCGTATGACCTCACAAAAGGAAGAATTGTGTATCGTTACAAGTAAACAATCAATTTTGAAGACGATGAAAGTCAGAGCGTCCATCAAAAAACGCAGCGAGGACTGCAAAATCGTGAAACGTAAGGGGAAACTCTACGTTATCAACAAAAAGAATCCGAAATTTAAACAGCGTCAAGGCTGAGAATTGAGTAGGGTTCGGATTGCTTGGTTTATTTGAAAAAATAGAATCAAACCAATCTTAATTTTAATTTTTAACCATTTTCTAACATGGCAAGGATTTTAGGTGTTGACATTCCGGATAACAAGCGCGGCGAAATTAGCCTCACGTACATATTCGGTATCGGTAAAACGAGTGCGAAATCTATTCTCGGCAAAGCAGGGGTTGATATCAACAAAAGAGTTGGTCAATGGACAGATGCCGAATCTAAAGCTATTCGCGACATCATCAACGATGAGTACAAGGTGGAAGGACAACTTCGTTCTGAAATCCAATTGAACATCAAACGTTTGATGGACATCGCCTGTAACAGAGGACTTCGTCACCGCAAAGGGCTTCCCGTTCGCGGTCAAAGGACGCGCACAAATGCTCGTACTCGCAAGGGTAAACGTAAAACCGTACCGAACAAGAAGAAATAGTTTTTATTTCTTTTCGCTTGTTATTTCATCATTTATCGCCTTTTTATTGCAATTATGGCACAGCAAAAACGCAAAGACAAAGCAAAGAAAAGAGTTGTTAAAGTAGAGGCACTCGGACGGGTATATGTGAAAGCATCTTTCAACAACGTCATCGTCTCTGTTACTAACAGCTCAGGTCAGGTTATCTCTTGGTCTTCCGCAGGTAAAATGGGCTTCAAAGGCTCTAAAAAAAATACCCCCTACGCAGCGCAAACCGCTGCTAAAGATGCTGCTCAAAAAGCATTTGACTTGGGAATGCGCAAAGCAGAGATATTCATCAAAGGACCCGGCGCAGGTAGAGAAGCCGCGATTCGTACCGTTCACAGTACCGGTATTGAAGTAACGAACATCACCGACCTCACACCGCTTCCGCACAACGGCTGCAGACCTCCTAAAAGAAGAAGAGTCTAATAGCTTATCGGTTATTCGGAGATGATGTTACTCTGCCTTTTCGCGAGGACCACGGCGAACTTGGAGGTGAGTACTCCGCTCGAATAGCATCTTTTATTCATTTTTGAATCTATGAAGATTTTACACTATGGCACGTTACAATGGTCCTAAAGCGAAGATTTCACGTCGTTTTGGCGATGCAATTTTCGGACCTTGCAAACAGTTGAAAAACAAAAATTACGCTCCGGGTCAACACGGTCGTAATCGCAGACGTAAAGCCTCTGACTACTCTGTGCAGTTGCAAGCTAAACAAAAGGCGAAATATATATACGGCGTTTTAGAGCGTCAATTCCGCAACGTATTCCAAAGAGCCTCCGCGCGTGAAGGCGTAACGGGTACAAACTTGCTCCGTTTCTTGGAAGCTCGTTTGGACAATACCGTTTATCGCCTCGGCATTGCTCCCACAAGACGTGCGGCAAGACAGCTCGTTGCGCACAAGCATATCACCGTTAACGGCGATATTGTCAATATTCCTTCTTATACTTTGCGTCCCGGCGACGTGATAAGCGTTCGCGAGAAATCTAAATCTCTCGAAGCTATCTCTAACAGCGTCAAAGGTCGTCAAATGAGATACAATTGGTTAGAATGGAATCCTGCTGAGCTTTCCGGTAAATTTGTGATGTATCCCGAACGTGACGATGTTCCCGAAAATATTCGCGAGCAACTCATCGTTGAGCTTTACTCAAAATAAAATTTCTTTTCGGAACGATGCGGCATAGCTTAAATCGTTCCGATTTTTTAAGGTTTTGGACAATTCATAATTTCACTTCGAACACAACCGTACATTATGGCACTTTTAGCGTTTCAAATCCCCGAAAAGGTGTTCATGGAAAAAGCAGACGATTTCGTCGGCTTGTTTGAATTTAAACCATTAGAACCCGGCTTCGGTGTTACAGTAGGTAATGCGCTCCGCAGGGTCTTGCTCTCTTCTCTCGAAGGATATGCGATTATCGGTATTAAAATACCGCACGTTCTTCATGAGTTTACGACTATTCCCGGCGTTGTCGAAGACGTTTGTGAATTGATTCTTAACCTCAAAATGGTTCGTTTGAAAAGAATAACCGAAGAAACTTTGGATTCCGACGGAAAAATTGTTCCCTCGAAAATCAACGTCAGAGTCAACGGGCAAAAAGCATTGAAAGCAGGTGATATTAATAATTTTACCTCTGATTTCAAAGTTTTGAACCCTGAGCTCGTTATTTGTAACCTCGACGAAACCGCTAATTTTGAGATAGAACTCACGATAAGCAAAGGACGCGGCTACGTTCCTTCGGAAGAAAACAAACCGCAGGGCGACCAAGTTTTTGGATACATTCCTATTGACTCTATCTTTACGCCTATCAAAAACGTTCGTTACAGCATCGAAAATACTCGTGTTGAACAAAGAACGGACTTTGAAAAGCTCTTGATTGAGATTCAAACTGACGGCTCTATACACCCCGAAGACGCATTAAAAGGGGCGGCAAGCATTCTTATCAGACATTTCTTGTTAATTTCTGATGAAAAAATTACTCTTGACGACCACGATAAAGAGACAGAAGAAACGGTTGATGAAGAAATGTTGCACATGCGCAAACTTCTCAAAGCCTCTCTCGCTGACCTCGATTTGTCTGTAAGGGCTTACAACTGCTTGAAAGCAGCTAACATCAAAACATTAGGCGACCTTGCCTCTCTCGAAATCTCCGATATGATGAAATTCAGAAATTTCGGAAAAAAATCGCTCACCGAACTTGAGCAACTGATTGCAGACAAAGGTTTGACTTTTGGTATGGACGTTTCTAAATACAGATTAGACGAAGATTAATCTAAACTCATTACGACAATGAGACACGGTAAAAGTTACAATCATTTGAGCAGAACAGCCTCACATCGCAAAGCATTGCTTTCGAACATGGCTGCCGCGCTCATTACACATAAAAAAATCCAAACGACATTGCCCAAAGCTCGTGCTTTGCGCAAATACGTCGAACCCCTTCTCACAAGAGGCAAAGAAGACAATATGCCGAACAGACGTTTGGCTTTTTCTTACCTCGGTGAAAAAGAAGTGGTGAAGGAGCTTTTTGAGACCATCGGTCCGAAAATTGCGGAACGCCCCGGAGGCTATACGCGCATCATCAAAATCGGCACTCGTCAAGGCGATGCTGCTGATGTTTGTTTGATTGAGTTAGTTGATTTCAACGAATTTGCTGCCGAATCAGGTGCAAAAACCAAAACTCGCCGCTCAAGACGCGGAAGAGGCGGTAACAAAAACGTCGAAACAACGAACACGGAAAACACCGCGAAAGAAGAAAGCGCGGACGAAACCGAATCTGCCGAATAAGCAAAAAAAACCGCAAAGAAATTTGCGGTTTTTTTATTTCCCATTAATCCGTTCTTCTATTCCCCCGCCCAAATTTTTCGTGCCCAAAATTGTCTGAATGTCCAATTTTTTTCCCGCAATAAAACTCGTTTGTAAACAAAATATTCTTTCAAATTCTCCTCATTTTCCAAAAATTCATCGTCCGTGAGCAAGACTTCTTGCGGCTGTTCGCCCCGATAAACAATCCCGTCTGCAAAAGCAACATCATGCCGACATTGCAAACCTTCGCCGAGATATTTTTTCACTTGCATTATTGTTCGCTGTATTTCCGAACGATTCTTTGGCGAATTTTTTTTCAAAATATTCTCACGAGAAAATTTCCCCTCATGCACACAGAGAGCAAATTCTAAATATGCTTTGAGCAATTTCGGTCCTTGATTTTGCGTATTTTCTGTATTGAGCTGCGCGGGATAAATGCTTGAAACGACGAAAATTTGCTCACGCGCCCGCGTAACGGCAACATTGAGGCGGTTTTCGCCGCCGCTTGTATTGAGCGAACCAAAATGCAAACGCAATTTTCCGCTGAGGTCAGGCGCGTAACCTACCGAAAAAATGATAATGTCGCGCTCATCGCCTTGCACATTTTCAATGTTTTTAACAAAAATTTCTTCCGGCAGCGAACTTAATTTTTGTTCCAAAATATCGGTGATTAAATTTTGTTGTTTGTAGTTAAAAGTAATAACGCCGATATTATTTTTGCCCGTTTCGATAAGCCTCATCACCAAATCAGCCGTATTTTGCGCCTCTTTCGGGTTGCAGCCGTTTTCCCAAATGCCCTCAGATTTCACAAAAACGACCGGCGGTTGCGGATTAATGAAATCAAAATAATCGGGTACTAACTGCAATTCGTTTTGGTAAAAATGCCTGTTTGAAAAATCAATTAAAGCCAAAGAACGGCTGCGATAATGCCCTTTGAGTGAGCGTTGCGGCAAAAATTGCTTGCCTAAATCAAGCAAGGAAAGCACCTCCAATTCGGGCAAAACCGCATCTTCTTCCTCATTTTCGTATCTCGGACTGTAAAGGTCATTCGGTTGCAACTGTTTATCGTCGCCGACAATCAGCGTTTGTTTGCCCCGATAAACAGACGGCAAACCGCGTTCGGCAAAACATTGTGAAGCCTCATCAAAAATAACCAAATCAAACAATCTTTCGGGCGCAAAAACAGCAGAAACCGTTTCGGGGGAAGACAACCAACAGGGCATCAAACTAAAAACTTCGTCGGTAAAATTTGCCAAAATCTTGCGCAAAGCCCAAGTATTTCGCTTCTTTTTGACCTGATGCAAAAGCTCCCGATAATTCACGGCATTTCCCAAACGGTTCGTGCGCACATCGCGATATGTGCGCATACGTGTATGTGTGAGCACATTTACGCAAGCATAATGCCGCATCGTATAGACAGAATCGGCAAGTAAATTTTGCATTTGCGCCATTTTTTCGGTAGCAACTGCGCGCAAAACAGGGTAAATTTTTTCAATGTGTGCAATCCAAGCCAAACGAAAACTGTTGTCAAGTAAGCGCGTTTCATCGCCTTTCCAAGTTCCGACGTGTTCTTTTATTTTTAAAATAATTGCCTTCTGCGGCGGCGAAAACGAGTCTTTAAGCCGGTCAAACTCACAAATTCGGTCAAAATCCTTTTCCAAAAAAAATTCAAATTGCTCAAAATCAATATTTTGTGCAAAACAATCATTGAGCAAATCGTCTGTCCAAAACTTATTCCATAAATTTTTTTCTTCCTCAATACAGCGAAAAAAAGCATTTATTCTTTCAAAATCTTCGGTAAAATTTTCTTTTGCATGATGCACGGGCAGTTCGGACAAAACAGTTTTGCGGAAACTTTGCGCTGCCGTCCATGCTTTAAGCATATCCTCTTCCCACATTTGAAACGCCTTTTCGCCTTCCCGAATGTCGGGAATATGACAAAGCCAATGAAAAGTGCAAAGCTCGTCCCTCGTTTCTTCCGCAGCTTTTCGAAGTGCGAGCTTTTCTTTCAAAAACAAAACGTCGGGTAAATTTTTGCTTAAATCATTTTTTTGCAAAAGTTTGGACAATTTTTGTGCTTTTTTGCTTTCAAAAATAGTCCAAAAAATAAAAAATAATTTCCCTTTTGTTAATTTTTCGACTGCTTTTGCAGTAATTTCGGTATATTCGGGCAAATCATCGCGCATCAACGTAATTTCAGTGCCCTCGTCAAAATAATTATTGATTTTTTTTCTTAATTTATCAAATTGCGTTTTTTGTGGTTTTTCATTCAACTGTAAAAGTGAAAAAGCCTCAAAGGCTACGGCAGAATCAAGTTCGCCGATAATTTGATAAATTTTTTCCCTTTCGGCGAAAAAGTTGTTAATTTTTTGTGTTTGAATGTGTTTTATTCCGAGTTTTTCAGCCTCTTTTCTAATCCGTTCCGCGCTGTTTTTCAAGGCAAAAAAAGCATTTTTTACATCAGTTTTTTGAGAAAAATCTACATTTTGAAATGAATTACGCTTCACAAGTGGATAAGCAGGGCGGTCAATGGCAGGTGCATAAGCCAAAAAAAAGCCGAATTGCGTCAATAATTCACTAAAATCAGGAAAGCGAATGTTCAAAAATTCATCTCCTAAAATCGCATAATTCTCTTTCGGTGAAGAGGTTAAATAAAGTTCTTTGACCGGCAAACCGCAGAGAGAATCGTCAAAAAGGGCTTTTCTAAATAATTTTAGTTCAGCGAGGGTTTCATTCAACTGCTTTTCCGCTTTTTCAAATTGTATTCCGGATATTTTATTATCTAAACTTTCATTAATTTTTTTAAATTCTTCAGTTTTTTCTATTAATTTTTCAATTTTTAAACAAACTGCATTTCTGTCAGTCCGAAAATCATGCACCAAAGCGGCGAAATCGTCCAATCCGATTTTTTTCAAACGCTCCGCAACAACATCTAAGGCGGCTCTTTTTTGACAAACAACCAAAACTCTTTTGTCGTTTGCAAGTGCGTCGGCGATGAGATTGCAAATCAGTTGCGACTTTCCCGTTCCGGGCGGTCCTTGCACGACAAGGGATTTTCCCGATTTCACTTCCTGCATGACCGCTTCCTGTGAAGCATCAATTTCAAAAGGCGTAATTAAAGTTTCACTGATATTTTGCGTTTCGTTTGAGGTCAAAAAAATATTCTCTATGTCGGGATTTTCCGAACGACTAATCAAAAGGTCGTAATCCGGCTCGAGGTAAGAACCTGACTGAGGAAACAGCCCCAAAACAGCGTTTGGGCGCAGTTTTAACTTGCCGATTTCCGTTTGATGCACAAAATCTTCGCGCGAAAAAGCTTGAAAAATATGAATTTCTTGCTCAAAATTTTCGGGATTAAAATGACATTCCAAGCCGTTTTCTTCCAAAAAATGATAAAGGCGCGTTAAAAATTTCGTAATATCTTTGTCAAAATCTGAAAAATCGGTATCATAAAGTTCGTCCGACAGGGGAGTTTTATTGAAGTGAGAATAAGCCAATAAAAAACTTTTGTTGAACGATATATGCTCGTCGGCAGCAAATCGGAGGTGCCAAAAATTTTTTTCGCGAAAAATTTCGACCGGAAAAAAAAGTAAGGGACATCTGACAAGCGTACCGTCGGAAAATTGACCGGAAATAAAAGGATAGCCGAGCATCAAATTTTTCGCGCCCGACTCCTCAAAAACGCTTTTTTCGTTGCGTTCGATGCTTTTGAGGCGAGTCGAAACTTGGTTGCAGCGGGCATCGCGACTGTCGGCGAGCGGACAAATTTTGATATGACTTTTTCGGGCTGTTAAGGCTTCAATAAGGTGAAAAGCGGGTTTATTGACCAAAAAATCCAATTCCGCAAGGTCGAGAAATCGGTTTGTATAAGCACGCAAAAGCAATAAGGAACGGTTATTTGCCGTCAAATTGCTCAGCCTTTTTTTGTATGTTTTTAGAATGTCGGTCAATTTTTTTTTGCAAAAATAATGATTTCCGGAAATACTTTTGAATATTAAATTTTTTATTTTTTCTACAGATTTTAAAAATCAGCCTAAATCCGTATAATCTGCCTTATCCGCGTGCTTAGGAACGCTCATGAAATATGCCATAACAGGCATCAATTAACGGACTGAAGTCCGTTGTACAAGTGCAGATAAATATTTACCAAAATTCATCTGAACCTTTGTTTTTAACATTATGTTATACCGTTTTGTAACTTTTTAGAGGGTTTGTAGCGCGAGCTTGCGACCATAAATTCGCAAACTAAAGCTCGCGCTACATCGGCTAAATACTTCTGTTTTTTATCAAAATTCGGACAGCTTGCTTCGGAGTTACAAAAATTATTTCAACACCAAAAACACACGAAAATGGAGTATCAATTTAAGCCCGAAAGTTTAATGATGTCTTATGGCTACAAGCCCGAATGGTCGGAAGGCGCAATTAAATGCCCGATTTTTCAAACATCTACTTTCGTTTTCAAAACGGCTGAGGAAGGTAAAGCTTTTTTTGAAATTGCTTACGGGAAACGCGCACAACTGCCGAACGAAGAACTCGGTTTGATTTACAGCCGTATCAACAACCCCGACTTGGAAATTCTCGAAAACAGGCTTTGTTTGTGGGACGAAGCGGAGGATTGTGCGGTTTTTGAGAGCGGAATGTCTGCCATCAGCACGGTTTTGTTAGAATTTTTGCAGCCCGGCGATTTATTACTCTACAGCACGCCGCTTTACGGGGGCACTGACCATTTTATTCACCATTTTTTGCCAAAAATCGGCATTGAAACACTCGGCTTTAAACCCGGTGAGGAGCGCGGAAATATTATTGAAGCTGTCAAAAACTCCGGAAAAGGAGACAAATTGAGAATGATTTATGTCGAAACGCCCGCGAATCCGACGAATGATTTGATTGATATTTCTTGCTGTCGCAAAATTGCCGATGCTTTTTCTTCTCCCGAAAATCCTGTTTTTATTGCCGTTGATAACACCTACATGGGGCCGCTTTGGCAATCACCGCTCAAACACGGGGCGGATTTGGTGATGTATTCCGCGACTAAATACATCGGCGGGCACAGCGATGTGATTGCCGGTGCGGTTTTGGGCAATCGCGAGTTGATGAAAAGGGTCAAAACTTTGCGTACTTTTTTGGGAAACATGGCGGGACCTTGGACAGGGTGGTTGTTGATGAGGAGTTTGGAAACGATGAAAGTCAGAATGGAAAAACAGCAACAAAATGCCGGTCATGTGGCGGAATTTTTGCAATCGCACCCAAAAGTAAAAAAGGTAAATTATCTCGGTTTGTTGCAAGAGGGTACAAAAGCTTACGAAATTTTTAAAAAACAACAAAACGGTCCCGGTGCGATGCTTTCTTTTGAAGTTGAGGGCGGCGAGCATGAGGCTTTTGTTTTTCTTAACTCCTTGAAATTGATTAAGTTAGCCGTCAGTTTGGGCAGCACGGAAAGTCTTGCGGAACATCCGAAAACAATGACTCACGCAGGCGTTGCGCCCGAACATTTGGACGAAATGGGCATTTCGGATACGCTTATTCGGCTTTCTGTCGGCGTGGAGCATTTTTCGGACATTATTTTTGACATAGAACAGGCATTGTCGAAAATCGATATTTAATTTCGACATTCTGATTTCACCGCTATTGAGTAAAAAATGCCCTAAGAGTGTTTTTACTCAATAGCGGTAAAAATCTTGATTTTCAAAACTATTTCTTCGATACATAAAATAAAAAAAC